>JAHLWJ010000141.1 GCA_019057975.1 Promethearchaeota archaeon
TATTGGGAAGGATTGTTCTTAGTGATGCAAAAGTAATATCAATAGTGCAAATATCCACTTCTTCAATTATATTTGGCACATTCCGAGCATCTACACCTAACATCGGAATTATTTTTCCTTTTATTTTCTCACATCTTAGTGACGGGTGAAGTAAATCCGTAGCTTTGTCTATAACATATATTTTTCTTGCTCCATTTTTTAAAAGACAATCAGTAAAACCACCAACTGAAGCACCTATGTCTACACAAGTTTTATTTTCAACCGAAATTGAAAAATATTTTAATGCAGCTTCTAATTTTAATCCTCCTCGGCTCACATAAGGAAATTCTTTCTCTAAAGTAATTTCTAAAGAATTGTCTACTTTTTTTCCAGGCTTTATTATTTTTTTTCCATTAACCGATACATAACCGCTTGTTATTAACCACTGTGCTTTAGTTCTACTTTCAACTAACCTTCTATCTACTAAAATAACATCGATTCTTTCTTTCATTAATATTATCAATTAACCTCTATAGCTTAATAATCTCTTTTTTTTATTCCATTATCATCTTAGCAGACTGACTAAGTGAAATATCATTGTTTATTATTTTTTCTATTATATCTTTAACTTCTATAGGTGACTCATTAACTACTTTTAATAATTTTTCATTCTCTTTTCTATTATTTAAATTTAGAATTTTATATTGTTTGATTGAATTGAGAGGATCTAAGCTATCAACTTCTACACCGCTCCAAAGAGCTATTATTAAAGCAGAAAGTTCATGTTTAGTTCTAAATCTCTTTTTTATATTTTGGATTTTAATTTTTGAGGATTTTGACTCATTAATTAAATAAATTTTCATCTTATTTCTTTTCTGAAATATATTAATAATTTGTTCAATAAGCTTTGCAGTAAATGTTAAAACACCACTTCCAAATTTAAATGTTAATTGTAGCAGATCAGGATTATCAGTTTGGAAACAATCTATATAATCTTTAATGAAATCAATGATAACATTTTCATCATAAAAAGTATGAGAATTAAAATAATAATCATCCACAAACACAACCAATCCTACTTGTTTAGAACCAGGGTCAATAGAAAAGAGTAAATCGGTATAATTATCTTTATAATTTGTTCTATAAGCCGCTAATACTTTTAATATGTAATGTTTAAAATTTTCCTCCTTACTATATGGGAGAATCTTCAATTTTTTATAATGTTCTTTAAATCTATCAAACTCTTTAGATGTTGTAAGAAGTAGCGAGGAAATATCTGGAATTTTTGATAATCCACTCAATATCTTAAACTTAATATTTAGTTGATCAAGTTCCCTATTTAATCTATAAAAAAAATTCAGATTCTCCGTATATACATATAAAATTTTATTTCTCAAATTATAATTATTAATATTAAATAAAATTAATAATTTTTAATTAAATGAAATTTCCAAACTCAATATTAAATGAATATTTTAAAAGAATCCCATTTTTTAAAGGTATAATTTCCATTTGGGGGGATTTTGGAGTTGGAAAAACTACATTTGCAATCCAAACTTCAATGAACTCCATTAAAAATGGCAATAAAATTATTTATATTTATTCCAAACCAATTTTTCCTTCTGAAAAAATCAATAGAATCTTCAAAGATTCAATAGAAATTCTTGATAAAATTACCTTTATTATTCCAGATAATTTTAATGATTTACATAACATAGTGTTTAATTTAGAATATTTAATTTTAAGAAACTTAAATGAAGCAAATAATCATTATAATCTAATTATAATCGATTCACTCACAGATCTATATCGATTAGAATTAAATAGAGAAAAAAAAGATAAAAATTACAACTTAAACTATTATTTAAATCAAATTTTAGCAAATCTTTCCTATCTAAACGACTCTTACAATATAAATATCTTAATTGTTAATGAAAAAGTTCAAATCAGAGAAAATAATCAACCAACAGAAATTCAAAGTGGGGGCAAAGTAATGGAATATTGGGTATCATTAGATATAAAAATTGAGCGTACAAAAATATTAAAAGAGAGAAAATTTACTCTAACAAAACACCCTGAAGATAAACACATAACCTACATGTCTAGATTAACTGAAAATGGATTTCAGTAATAAAAGCAATTATTAGAATTACAATATTTAATTTATTTTTTAGATATTACATAAATGAGAATGAAAAAAAAAGAAAAATTAATAAATTCTAATTTAAGTACGATTAAAGAAGGAAACGCTGAATTTTATATTCATACTACTGATAAAGATTCGATTCCTTCAAAATCCATGATTGTTTTTTATAATCAAAAAATGGAAATTAATAGAGATGTTTCTAATTTAGCGATTATGGCTTACGACAAAGTATATAACCAACATCCACTCATAATTGTAGATTCAATGGCTGCTTCAGGAATAAGCTCTATTCGAATATTAAAAGATTGTAAAAATGTTAAGAAAATTTATATAAATGACATTAATCCAATCGCAGTTGATCTAATCAATAAAAATTTATCTTTAAACGGAATTTATAATCATCCCGCTCACATTGAAGTGTCAAGGAAAGAAGCAAATTTCTTATTTTCCGAAATAGCACAAAATTCTTATACCTCCTCTAATAACAGTCCACAAAAACCTAATGTAATCTCAATTGATCCATTTGGTACACCTAACCTATATATTGATGGTGCTTTTAAAGCTATCCAAAAAGTAGATGGATTATTATGTATTACTGCTACTGATACAGCAGTTTTATTTGGGGTTAGACCAAAAAGTTGTATTCGAAAATATATGTCTAAACCTTTACATACTGAATTCTGTAAAGAAATTGGTGCCCGTATATTAATATATTTTATATCAAGAATTGCAAATGTGAACAAAATGGGAATAATTCCCTTGCTAACATTTTATTCCTCACATTTTTTAAGAGTCTTTTGCTTAACCTTCAAAAATAGAAAGAAAATCTCACAGTATTTTAAAGATTATGGCTATTTAATTCATTGTAATAATTGTGGATATTACTCAACTTTTCGAGATAATATTTTAGGATTACCTAATCATTGTCCAATTTGTAAGGAATTTAACCATATTGAATACGCAGGTCCTCTGTGGGTTAATGAAATTCATGATTTAAGATTTATTAATGAAATGATTCTTTTAAACCAAGAATTTCAATATAGAAATAAAAATAGGATTAGTAAATTGTTAAATCTTATTCAAGAAGAAATAAAAATGCATCCTTTTTATTACAATATCCATAAATTAAGCAAAAACTTAAAACTTTCAAATATTCCAAAATTAGATACAATCTTAACTTCTATTAGAAGAAAAGGATACAAAATTTCAAGAACACATTTTGATTTTTTATCAATTAAAACGAATATGGATATAATTTCGATTAAAAATATGTTATTAGAATTATAAGATTATTAGATTGAAAATCATCTTGACAAATAATCATACAAATCATAAAAAAGATCCACATTATCAGAAAGCAAAAAAAGAAGGATTTAGAGCAAGATCAGCCTACAAATTATTAGATATTCAAAAAAGATATAATATTTTCAAAAGAGCATTCTATATCTTAGATTTAGGATCTGCTCCTGGTTCTTGGCTTCAAGTTGCTAAAAGATTTGCAGAGGATAATTTAACTAAATATAATGATCAGTATTACAATCGAGATCATTATAAAATATTGGGTGATGATATTAAAAAAGTATCCCCGATTGAAAATATTGACCTACTAATTATGGATTTCACAAGTCCTGAATTTTATGATAAGGTTCAATCTTATTTTCAGACTAAAATTGATTTAATAATATCTGATGCCTCTATTAATAAAACAGGTAATAAATTCTCAGACCATTTAAAACAGATTAATCTTTGTTATAAAGTTCTTGACATAGCAAAAACTCATTTAAAATATAAGGGTGTTTTGGTGTTGAAAACTTTTCAAGGATCCGATTTTAACAAATTGGTTACAAAAATTAAGAAGGAATTTAGAATATTGAAAGCTTTTAAACCAAGATCCTCCAAAAAAAAAAGTAATGAAATTTATCTTGTTGGATTGCAGAAGAGATAATTAGATATCTCGTAAACTTGCTTTTATTTCATCAAAATTTATATTATATTCTTTATCATTTGATCTAATATCAATCCACTCTGTTAGCCATGGGCATTGAAATGGATTAAACTGATCCATATTTGTATCATTACACTTATTTCGAAAAGGACAGATAAAACATGGCTGTCTAGAAAACATATTCCATACAAACTCCTTTTGATCTGTGTCTATTTTAACAACTTTAACTTTGGCATCTAATTCTTCAATTGAATTAATACGTTTTGTCCAAGAAGCTTCAACTAACTCTCTCTTTATATTAATTTTTGACTGTAAGAATAAAATATCTAAAATTTCATCTAATTCATTAGACTCTGTATCACTTAGCTTTCGAAGTTCATTAAAATAGAGCACCTTTTCTCGATTAATAATATTTAATACTACTTTTTCGTTTTTACGTAATGCCCTATTAAATTCTTTCTTTTTTTCTTCTATTCTTTCAATTCTTCGTTCGACTTCTGATTTTTCATCCGTGGGCCCTTCAATTCTTTCTTTTATTTTACATTTATGACGAGATAAATAAGCAAAACTCTTCCCACAATACGGGCAAGTCTCTTTTTTCTTTTTAGCCATTTTATTGGGATATTAATATTTTTTCCAAAATATAATTTTACATTTTAAGCGTTATATGATATTAATTTTATGTTTATTTTTAAATTAATTTTTCGTTTTTATTCTAGACTTCTAATTGTTTAGTTTTTAATTATTATCTGCAAACTATATTTAAATTTAAATTACCTTAATACATATAAATGTGTCTTCATGAAATTTTAGAAATTAAAAAATCCCAAATCATAAACCCTAGCCAAATTATTTCTATATCACAAGATCAGCAAAAAAATCGAATAATTTTACCCTTGGGTTCCAGAAATTTTGATGATGTAATAGGAGGCGGTTTTTGTTCAAAAAAGAAATATTTGATATTTGGGTCTAGCAAAACAGGTAAAACCCAGTTATGTCACCAATTATGTGTTCAAGCTTATAAACATCTCAATAAAATATTAGGATTTGAAAATATTAAATATATTTTTTATTTTGATACAGAAAACACATTTCGTCCTGAAAGAATAAGAGAATTATTAACACCTTCTGAGTTTGAAATTCATAGTGTACTTGAAAGTGTCTTAGTATCAAAAATTATGAGTAATTCAGCATTTTTACTTGCTTTAAAGGATTTTGAAAATGCTATTATGAAAAATCGTGGAGGTATATTAATTATTGACACAATTAACAATCATTTTAGGTCTGATTTAGGCAATAGAAGTATTTCATTTAATAAAGCAAAGGATGCATTTTTTAAGATTGTAAAAAAAATTGATGAGCTTACTTATAAATATAATTTAATTACAATAGTAACCTCCCAAGTTGCTTCCAATTTCTCTGAAAAAGCAATAATTCGAGAATTACCTGTAGGGAACCAGTTTTTAAACCACTTCTTTTCAGAATACCTATATTTGAGCAAAAAAAATAGAGAAATGAATTATGTTCAACTAGTTAATTCATTAAATCTTTCAGAAAGAAAACTTCTTTATAAAATTACGTCAAAAGGGATTCAAGACTATATGATTTAAGAATTCAAGAATTAATCATTTCTAAAAGATCTTTTATAGAAATATATTTAAATTTATCAGATACTACCTCAGAATTTACAAAAAACATCTCATTTATTATTTTGGTTTTAATCCACTCTAATAACTCAACTGCATAGCGCAGTTTCTTTTTTTTAATCAAAGAACCTTCTTGATCGCTCTTAATATCTAATTTGGAGTATTTCCCAACAATATTCTTAAAATCCATTCCGATTAGAAATATCGTTTGAGATGGATTTAATAATTTATGAATAAAATAAAGAATCCTATCTCCATCTGTAAACCCTCCAGGGCTTACAACGTTCTCTATGGGTTCCACTTGAGTCGTTCCTATAACATTTTCAAATTCTAGTATATTCTTTTCAAAAGATATTAATTTTTCAATGTTATCTCCATGTGAATGAATAATATTAAAATTTGAATAATTAAATTCATTCTTTGTTATTCCATCTAGATCTGAAAATATTGCATCAATGGTTATATTTCTTTCTCTCAAAAAAACTGAAGCACCATTAGCAGCTAAATTGATAAATTTTTCAAAAAAATTTCTCCCTTTTAGTCTCAATATTGTATCAACGGTCTCTTTTAATGAAGGACCACAGCCATAAATTGAAATTGCTGGTTTTGATCCGACCTGGTTTTTAAAAGACTTTATAATATTCTCTATTTTCCAGTTATGGTTTTTTTTAGCTAAGATACCTGATAAATAATCACGTGCTTTACAGTCTTTTTGATAATCAAATTTAAAATCTCTTATTATTTGAAAATAAATATCTTTAAATTCTTCATAGAAATTTAGTTTATTCTCTAGTTTTGAAACCATATCATTCAAATAATCTAACTTTAAATCTCAATAATAAAATTTTAAATTATTACCTTAATTAATAAAAACATACTATTTAATTCAATATTATTTTAATTCATAAATAAATTTAAAAGGAGTTAGACAAAAATGGCTAAATGGTTTACTAAAACGCATCAATGGTTTGATGATGGAACAAAAGAAGTAGGACTCACCCCTTATGCCGCTGAACAATTAGGTGAGATTTCTTTTGTTGATGTTGAGGGTCTTGATGGTGCCGAACTAGAACAAGTAAAAATGGATGGAGATGAGCCCACTAGCGACCCAATAGATTGTACTGTAGAAAGTAGTAAAGCTGTTGGAGATATCTATAGTCCAGTCTCGGGGGCAGTCACCGCAATTAATTCTGATTTAATGGACGAGCCAGAAAAGATTAACGAAGATGCTTTCGCAGCTTGGCTCTATAAAATCGATCCTTCGAACTGGGATGCTGAAAAGGGTAATTTGTTGGATGAAGCAGCTTATAAAGCTTTTTCTGGATAATAAACCAGAAATTTCATTTTTACTCTATAATTTTTTTTCTTTTTTTTAAAATTAATAATTTCTAAGAAGCATGAAAGATCAAATTAAATTCACAATAGGTTTGATAATAAACCCAATCTCAGGAATGGGCGGATCTGTTGGATTAAAAGGGACTGATGGGAGAGAAATTTTACTAGACGCTATAGAAATGGGAGCTAAACCGAGTGCTGTAAACCGAACTAGAGAACTCTTAATTGAATTAAAATCCATAAAGGCAAATTTGAAATTTATAATCTGCCCTGGAATTATGGGTGAATCTTTATTTTTAGAAAAGGAGTTTGATTTTGAATATACTTGCATTAAACATCCATTATTCAATAAAGTAGAGGATATCTTAGATACTACTGCTAATCATACTAAAATCGCCACTGCAATCATAAAAAAGTTTGATGACTTGAATCTTTTATTATTTGTTGGTGGTGATGGCACAGCCAGAGATATTTTTAATATAATTGGTAAAACTATACCTTGTTTAGGAATTCCTGCGGGTGTGAAAATTTATTCAAGTGTGTTTTCCCTAAACCCTAAAGTAGCAAGTAGCCTTATACTTCAATTTCTATTGGAGGAAATTCCATTGAAAGAGTCAGTAGTGTTAGATATAAATGAAAATGAATATAGAAATGGAAAATTGATAACAAGTTTATATGGATATTTACTTACACCTTTTAGTCCACAATATATGCAATTATCTAAAATGGGTTCACCTGAATCTGATTTAGATAACCAAGAACGTATCGCGAAACGAATAATTGAATCATTAAAAAATGATATATATTATCTTTTAGGACCAGGAACTACGACAAAAGTTATAGCAGATAAATTAAATTAACCTAAAACAATATTAGGTATTGATTTGTGTTTAAATAAAAAAATAATAGCAACTGATTTAAATGAAAAAGAAATTTTAAGATATATTAAAAAAAGTAACGCTATAATTATCATATCCCCAATAGGTAAACAAGGCTTTATATTTGGAAGAGGTAATCTACAATTTACTCCACAAGTGATAAAGAAAGTAAGCTCTAAAAATATTATTATTATTTCATCAAAATTTAAATTACAAAATATCCCAAATCAAATATTACGTTTAGATACTCGAGATTCTGAATTAGATAAAAATTTGCGAGGATTATACAAAGTTTATGTAGATTATGATGAGATACAAATTTGTAAAGTAAAATAAATATCTTCACTTATTACTGAGCCAAGGCTCCTGTCTTCACCGCTATAATATATTGGAGAGCAATAAATGTTATTAATATGGTTAGAACTCCAATTAAAAGAATCGTTATTGCCATTTTTCGATTATAAACATATTTTGACGCCTGATACAAAAATACAAATCCAGTAGAGCATAATAAAATTAGGATTGAAGCCACAATACTCTCAATTATGAAAGCTTCATTAATATCTTTTAATATAAAAATGGGATCTCCTAGCTGAGTTGCCCCTAATGCGGGTGGTTTTCTAACAAGTAAATACGCTATTCCTGTTTGAAGTATAAATAAAATTATAAATACACCTATTATACTTAAAGACCTTGACGGCATAGGAAGTGATAATTTTGGATGCCTAAGTTTTGGGAAATTTACTTTTGGTTTTCTTAGTGTATTTCCAAGAACCCATGGAGTCTTCCTTTTAATTTTCTCCATCACAGTCTCAGAGCCAATTATTTCTTCTTTTTTAAGTTCTTTTTTAGTTTTTGGCTGTTTTTGCATAATTAACTATAATTGAATTATTTATTACAATTTAATAATTTTTTCAAATACCTTCGAATAAATTTTGATATTTTAATTTAGTTTTACTAATAAGGATATCAAGAAATTCCAAATCTTCTCCACAGAATGTATCGATATTCTCTCATCGGGGGAATGAGCTCCAATATTTTTAGGACCAATTGATATCATTTCCATGTCTGGATATTTTTTCTTCAAAATTCCACATTCTAATCCTGCATGAATCGCTTTAACATCAATAATTTTATTAAATATGGCTTTAAATGCATCCTTAGCTAACTTTAAAAGTTTTGAATTAAAATTTGGCTGCCAACCAGGATAATCGGAATTTATAATGATATCCCCCTCCAAATTCGTTAATTCAAATAAAGATATAGCTTTCTCCCAAATAATAATTTTAAAGTATTCACTTAAACTTCGTTGACTTAATTTTATTTCAATCTTGTCCTTTTCAGTTTTTATTACTCCTAAATTAGATGAAGTAAAAACAAGTCCCTTAATTTTTGGATGCATAGAAAGAGGACCATTTGGTATTGTATACAGAAAGTCAAGAATATTGTCTTGAATTCTTTTTGTAAATACCTCGTTTTCATCATAGTTATCCACTTTTTCAACAGAAATATCCATTTCAGGTTCAATGCCATTAAAGACTACCTTGATTTTAATTACAAGGTCCTTAATAAATTCACGTATCTCTAAAAAATCCTCTTCTCTAATAAAGATATTAGCTCTGGCTTCCCTAGGTATCGCATTAGTTCTGTTGCCACCATTAATAGAGTTAATACATATCATGTACTTGTTATTTAATTTCCATAGCACTTCCCCTATGATTTTTAATGCATTTCCCCTTCCTAGATGAATATCAACGCCTGAATGTCCGCCAATCAAACCAGATACAAAAATTCTTATTGGAATTAGATTTTCTTCCCCATTTATCCTAAACGTTTCTCTTTTTATATGAAAAAAAGTCACTCTTCCCCCAGCACAGCCAACTGTCACGGAATCCTCGTCTTCTGCATCTAAGTTAATAAGAAAATTCCCCTGTATTAAATCATCGTCAATATTGAATGCTCCACGTAAACCTATTTCTTCATCAACAGTAAACAAAAGATCAAATTCTAGTGAATCGAAGTTCAATTCCCCATCATGAATTTTTTTCATAAGTGTTAATAAATACCCTATACCAACCCCATTATCAGCACCTAATGTGGTTCCTTCAGCGGTAACCCATTTTTCATTGTCAATTTCAATTATTTTTAATTTTAATGGATCCTTAGAAAAATCATGAGAAATTCCCTCATTTTTTTCGCACACCATATCCATATGGCATTGCAAAACAACTTTATCTTTTGCTTTTTTTTTTGCTGAAACTCGTACTACAAGATTACCTGTTTTATCAACTTTAGTTTTAAACCCTAATTTCTCAGCTTCTTCCTTTATATAAGTTCTCACTTTTTCTTCGTGCTCTGAACATCGAGGGATCTTAGTAATTTGTTCGAAATATTCCCAAAATTCAGAAGGTTGTCCTAACTCTTTTAATTTTGACAAAAATATACCTTCCAATCAAAATATATATAATAATTATTTTATAATAATTATAAAATAACACTAAATTCCTTATAATATTATTTAAAGGCTGATCAAATGAGTATGAAAGACATCTATTCGGAAGTAAAGAAGCGCAAGATGGAAGCACTGAATAAAAAGGATGTTGTAGAAGCTGTAGAAAAACATGGAAAAATTTTAGCGATTAATGGAAGATATGAAAAACCTAAAAAAGTGGTAGAACATATGTACGCTTCAGTGAAAAAAGTTGTAAAAGAAAGAGAAATCATGAAAGAAAATCTATCACAGTACGATGTAGTTCTTATAGGGTGCCCTGGTAGTGATATTCCCCATGCTGCTTATCCAAAAGTAAAAGATTTTGTAACAAATGGGGGATGGTTAATAACTACTGATTGGGCAATTCAAAGTATCATAGAAAATATTTTTCCTGGGTATATAAGATGGAATCGTGCAAAAACCGCCGATGCAGTTGTTCCATGTCAAATTATTCAACCAGACCATCCATTTTTAGA
>JAHLWJ010000649.1 GCA_019057975.1 Promethearchaeota archaeon
GCCGCCTTTTCGCCTAACTACTAAGATAAGTTCGATAATTTGATTAAAATCCAAAGCTCTAACTACTTTCGATGAATTAGAGGAATACGGGTTTTTGACACACGGGTTTCCAAAGCCCGCCAAAATATCTTGAAAATTATCTTATCCCTTTCCGATAAATTTCCAATTCTTTACCAAAGTAATTAAACCGTATACACCTGTAAAAAGCAATAACAAATCAGCCCAAACTCCAAGCATTATTGGCACAGAAAGACCAGAGAATATGGCTGGAAATATAAGTAAAATAAAAATTATTTTACCTACTTTTGGTACTGCTCCTACTAACAATGCCAGAGAAAATATAGTTGTAGGACAAGGTGCTACGCCAAATAATAGAATTTTTGGATAAAGATGACCGCTCATATACTCAATTAAAGGATAAAGGGCAAAAGCCGAAAATATTAAAAAAAGCATGAAATATCTTTTACCACTTGTCTCCGGAAATTTAAATTCAATTTTTGCCGTAAATATATCTATAAAAAAGAGTATTGCTATTACAATATGCACTAAACCAAAGATTATTTTAAGGACCCCCTCAAATGGAAACATTAATGCAAACCAAACAAAGGTAAAAGACAAATAGATTTTTATTAATTTGCTTACACCAGTACTGGGTCTGACAAATAACAAATAGGTTAGTATAACTGCTACGACCAGTGTAATTATTTGCATGGGAAAGATTGAAACATTGTAAGCACTAACATTATTAAAAAACACTTCTGCATCCATCATGAGTTATTCACCTCCTTATTTATTAATATTTTCTTTTCCTATATTTAATTTTGGCGGGCTTTGGAATTTAAAATATATGGGACAGGGGACGGTTCTTTGTCACACTTTAATCCTGGATAATATACTTCGATTAATGTAACAGACAACTGTCCCTTTGACATCCTTAGAATAGTAATTAGTTATTCCAATAAATGTTTTCTGAGCCAATCAATAGAGTAAGGGATTGCTTCATCTAAAAAATTACTACAAGCATGCTTGCCTTCAGGGTAGGATTTTAATTCTTTTTCTCCTATTGCCCAATCCATAATGTAATAAGCATGTTCTATGGGAATGGTCTTATCTTCTTCTCCGTAGATTAAAAGAAGGGGACGGTCAAGTTGTGGTACTTCTTTAATACTTATTTCACCCCATAAAGATTTAACTTCTTTTAGACTATTTGCGCCTGTAGTATAAAGAAGTCCCCTTTTTATTTTTTTCAATTCTGAAAGAGTGGGGAAATAGCCGGGTCCACTGATTACTACAGCACAACAAATTCTTTTATCAAGAGCAGCTGCTCGAAATGAAAAATATCCCCCAAGACTTATGCCATAAGTTGCTATTTTTTTAAAATCAATATTATATTTATTATTTTCTTCAAACCAGTTAATAATAGTGCTAATGGTTTTTTCGTAGTCAGGGATCAATTTCATATTTTTCCACATTTCTCCTTGGCCTGGACCATCAAAAGCAAAAACATTAAAACCAGCCTCTAACAATAGATTCCCTAAATAGTGATTTTCAATTTCTTTTATGCTATCAATTGAATTAATAAGGATTATAAGTGGTCTATTTGGATGGCTGCAAAGCTTGAGGTAACCGGGAATAAAAGTTTCTCGAAAGGGTATTTCTATTCTTACCGGCCTTTTTTCTTCATCGTATAATTCAATGGCTCTTTTATAATTTTCTCTTGCTCTTTCCTGAGCTTCGTTCTTCTTTTTAATATCTATATAATAAGGAAGCTGGCCAACAAAAAAACACCCTGCTGCTTCATGAAATAAATATTTTGCAGTATAAATATTTTCTTTGGAAAGAGCCTCTTGAGCAAGATTTTCCAGATTTTCTCCTTCTTTTGACCACTCATCACACCAATGGTAAAAATTCTTTATTCGGGATATTACTCTTCGAGAACGTTCCAAATTTACACCACAAAATAAAAATCTATTATACCAGTATTTATAAGTATTTTTTTCATTTAAAATAAAACGATAAGCTATTTTTTCTTTAAGAGATAATTTTACTATTCTGGTGGGTAGCGGCTCAATTTCTTTACTAACTGTGGGCAATTTTTCACTTATCTTTTCTTCAACTTTAGTTAAAGATTTTTCTGTTATTATTTCCTCTCTGACTTTTTCGAGAAGTTCTTGAGTAAAACCATTATTGTAGACTTCTTTAGCATAATATCTTTGTTTATCTTCTGGCAGATTTTGTAATACATCAATAAATTCTTTTTCATGTTGGTCGAGTTCATCTAAAGAGGCGAGGTAAATATTATATATTACCGAAGGGAATTTATCTTTAATATAATCTTTTACATTGATAGTCTCCGAGGCAAGAATAGTAGAATTGGGTGAAGAAATTAGACCAAGGGAGAAAATTAAGGCAATTGACAATCTTAAAAATAATTTATTTAGAGATAACCTTTTTTGTTTTTTAAACATTTTGAAACCTCTTATTTTATGTGTGGCAGAGAACCGTCCTCTGTCACATTTTCCCGGTCACACTTTCATAATCAATTAGCCATAATAAATGTACACCCTTGGGCTTAAATCCATCTCTTATTATAAATCCTCTTGGTAACTTAAAGGTAT
>JAHLWJ010000142.1 GCA_019057975.1 Promethearchaeota archaeon
TTTTAATAATTAATTTTTTGAATGAATCTGCTTTCATTTTTAATAAATTTCCTAATAATTCAAATTCTTCTTCTGACAAAAATAATAAAAAAAGATTATAATCCTCAAAATTTGAAGCTTTGAGTTTCTCACGATGATTTTTATCTTCAATTTCATTTCCTCCTTCATAATATACAAAATAGTGATAAGTCCCTGGATTTTCTTTTACAGCTTGACTTAACATAAGTTTAAGATTTGGATCGATAAGTGAAAATCCTACTAATAGGCAAGTATTTTGAAAAAGCAGTTCCAAAAAAGTCTTTTTGTTTCTTGTGTTATTATTAATTAAAATGGTTGTTTGAATTTTATTTTTTCTTGCTCTCCAAATTAAAGATTTTTCACAGTTAGAAACTGTAAATTTATTATCTATATCATCATTGAAAAGTAGTTGAAACCGTTTTCTTCTAATTTCTTGATGCATATGAATGATTATTTTGAAATATTGCTGAATTAATGCCTTTTTTATATTCTCTTCGAAAGAAATCATTTTAACATATTTTTGATATACTGTGTATAAAGTAAATAGATACCTTTTTTGATATATTTTAAATTTAATATTACAATTAATATATACTCAGAGTATTATAAGAAACCAATGACAATTTATATTTTTTTTATTTATAATGGAATTTGGATTATCAATTTAAAAGCTTCTAGAGAAGTGATAATATGATTAAGAAAATATATATAACTCATTGTTCAACAAAGAAGAATAAATTGTATAAAAATAATAATCTTTTAACAACCCCTGACAAGTTATATACTTCAAAACGGATTATTAGATTTATTAATCAATGTAAAATAAAAAATCAAAATTGGGCTATCCTTTCTGATAGGTATGGAATTTGGTTCCCTCACGAGAAACATACATGGTATGATATTCATCCAAGAAATATTACCGGAAAACAATTAGATAAGTTAGTTCTTAATTTTGATAAAGATCTAAGTATGTATGATGAGATATGGTATTACTATAATCCAGCTAAATTTCATACTTTATATAAAAAATTATTGGATATGACTAAACTGAGAGATAAAGTTGTTATGTTTTCACATTTAAAAGAAATAGAGGATAATTAAGATACACTTATAAAAAATGAATTTCCTGAGTAGTTAATCATCATTATTACTTATAGATTTCCCTTTTTTCATATAAATTATTAAGTATATAATAGTCGGAAGTAAAATCATAATAATAATGAAAATAATTGAATACCAGAATAAAGCCCAAAATTTAACAGAGTTATCTGAAATCAAAATTAATGACTCAATAATTCTAAAGATTATATATAAGCTAGATAGAATTTGAATTAGCATTAAAACTGATTGAATTCTTCTATTTCTGTTATCATTAAGTTTTTTTGTGATAATTTCAATAGTTTCCTTTGTATGTTGTATTTTTCTCCTAGTAACATTTAGAATTGATTCTAATTCATTATCAATTACAATTATTGAATCACTGCACACAACATCAAGAAAGCTAGTTGCCTTTCCTATTAAACCCCATTTTTGCTTTATTCTTTTGACTAATCCAGTTGACCGAATTAATTTCTTCTGCTCATCAAATAATTTCAAATTAATTTCATGTATTTTTCTTGAATAGTCATAAAGTAAATCAAGCCCATTTTTTAGAGATTTAATATCTTTAGGCAATTTTCCTTTAAGAACTCCTTCCTGTTCCTTACTTTCCTTAAGATCATCAATTAAATTTTGAATATTTTCACGGCAACCTCTTTCTACTTGATGAGTTATCACTGAAACTAGGATTATATCAGGTAAATATCCAATATCAATAGTTTCATTGTAAAGGATATAAGAACAGTCAGGAAATCCTCTTTCAATTTTAATAGTTTTGTTATAAATAGATTTAATCTTATTCTTTATTCCAATAAGCTGTAATTTCACTAGTGACTTCTTATTCTCATCCTCGTCGCCGTTAATTAACCAGATTATAGGTCTATATTCTGAATTAAGGAAAATCTTATTCGTATAAGTTTTAATTTCCTTATTTGCTTCGAGTAGTTTCTCTAAAACTTCCTTTCGGAATAACTCTGGGTTTTTTGCTTGTTCATTTAAACTTTTAATGATTTCTTCCTTAACTTCAAACATGCAACAAAAAGAATAGGGGTATTGAAAGTGAATTGGTAAGTACTTAATAAATATACCATTTATCTGTATAAAATCTAATGTTTTTAATTTTACTATATCTTGATCGTTAGTTTCGATTTTATCATAATTTAAGAGAATATTTTTTAAAAAATCTTTTATTTTTATTCTCTCAAAGGCCGGATAATTCCATAACTTCAATTTATTAGGATCATTTTTTTTTTCCACATACTTATAGTCATTAAAATTAATTTCAAGTTCATTATTAATCAGTTTATAAAACTTTGGACTCAAATGTTTAGGAATGTATCTAAATATCATCAATTTGATACTTTTAAGCCCCATAATATTTGTTGGATTTTTAGAAGTTGATTTTAGTAATTTTTAAAATTTAATAAAACTTTAATATTTTTAAATTTTTAGATAATTTTTAATTTACCTTCATCGATAAAAATATTTAAAGCTATTGGAATCTAAATTAAATCACGCTTTTCCTAAACAATAAACTTAAATTCGCCTTATCTCTTATTTTCGTTATTAAAATAATTAAAAAATTAGGAGGAATGATACGATAACTGACTTTTATCCGGTCCAAGTTGGCTGGGGGGGACGAACTTATAAATATAATCTTCTCGCTGTAAATCTACATAAGTACGTATTAAATCTTTCATAATGGCATCTCTAATAAATTGTTCTGGCTTTACTTCAATGGTTTCGCAGTAGATTTTAATGGCGTGTGCAATTTCTTGTGATAATTTGACTACAAATTCAAGTTTGTTATTCTTCTCTTCAATTATAATTAAATCTTTCATATCATTTCCTTTTACTTAAAATGTTGCTGACAAAATTGATTTATTCCTTCATATTAATTCACACTAAAGATGTCATAATCTTTCATATATCGTAATATTTCTCCTTTTGCCTGATGAAAAAAATTAAGCTGATCAATGATGAGTAATGAACATAAACCATCAAGTTCTCTATTAGTAATTCTACCTGTTGATTCGATGACTGACCTTAACTTTTCTATAATTTTTAAAGATATATTTAAGACAGTGAAGTTTTTCCCATTATTTTTATTTATTTCCAATTTTATTCAAACCCCCATTTTTTGAAAATTTATAGTTTTTAACCTCATATACTAGTGATCTATTCATGATAACCGTTTCACGATCTTTAATCCAAAAAACCGCATTAATCTCTCAAAAAATTAATAATCCTTAATTAAGATAGTTAGTTAGATGTTAAATATAAAAAAATATGTGATAAAAATAGTTGAGTTAATATAGGTTTTCGATGATGGTTGAAGAATTTGTGGTTTTTGATGGAAAGGAGATAAAATCCTATGGTGACGCCCTCAGTTTAAATGGATATGGTATTAAAACTATTGAGGATATTAAGGGGTTCAAAAATTTGAGGACAATTCAAGTCTTAGATTTATCTAATAATCAAATATCTGAACTTTCAGGTCTGGAAAAATTAGTAAATTTAGAAACATTATATCTAGCTCATAATAAAATTACTCATATACATGGATTAGATTCATTAACTAATTTGAAGGAATTAATTTTATCATTTAATCAAATTAAAAAAATTAAAAATCTGGATTCACTCAAAAATCTTGAAGAACTAGTTTTGTTTAGAAACAATATAACTAAAATAACTGGTCTTAAATCTCTTAAAAACCTTAAAAGATTAAGATTACACTTCAATCGAATTGACGAGATTGAGGGTCTGGAGAGCCTTGGGAAGTTAGAGGAATTAGACTTATCTTATAACAATATTAAGGAATTTAAAAATATGGAAAAATTATATTGTTTAAAAGAATTAAATCTATCAAATAATCGAATATCGAAAGTTAAATTAATAAAATCACTTAAAATTAAAACACTGTCTTTATTTTTCAATTAAATTGAAGAAATTCCTAAATTTAAGCGACTTGAAAATTTAGAGAATTTGTATCTTTCTAATAATAAAATTAAAGAAATTAAAAATTTAAAAAAACTTCACAATCTCAAAACATTAGATCTTTCAAAAAATCAAATTAATGAAATAACAGGTTTATCGAAAAATCTTTACAATCTGAATGAATTAAATCTTTCAAAAAATTATATATCTAAAGTAGCAGGTTTTTCTCAAAACATTAATAATTTGAAGGCTCTTTATTTATATTCAAATCAGATATCAAGAATTGAAGGACTAGAAGAATTAAGAAATTTAGAGATATTACATTTATTCGATAATAAATTAGAAGAGATATCAGACTTAGAAGCTCTATCGGAGCTCAAAATCTTGAATTTGTCCAATAACCATATCATCTACATTAATGGTCTAGATAATCTCAACTCTCTTGAAAGATTGGACTTAGGGCAAGCAAATATATCTATATTACAAGGGCTTAAAAAACTTTCGAATTTACGAATCTTGAATTTGTATTCAAATAAAATTAGGAAAATTCAGGGTTTGGATTCATTAAAGAATCTAGAAATTTTAGAGTTAAGTGATAATGAGATCTCTGTATTAGAGGGTTTAGAAAAACTAACTTCTCTAAAAGTTATAGGCTTAAGTCATAATTTAATTGAAAAAGTTCCAGATTTAAAGAATCTAACATCTTTGGAGGAATTATATCTTCAAAATAATAAAATAAATCAAATTGATGATATTCCATTAGGACTTCAACTAATACGGATAAATCTCCAAAGTAATAGATTAGAAAATTCAAAAGAATATGTTAAATTATTGTTACCGTTCATAAATCTTCTAGAGATTGATTTTGATTATTTAAAAACCATTAGAGAAGAAGATATTGGCAAATTAAATTCTCTAATAAAAAAATTATTAAATTCTGAAAAATTTGGATATGGTATCTGGAAGAAACGGCCTTACCAAATATCTTTGGGTCCTGATAAACAAATATTGGATAACATTATTAGTCTCTATAATCTAAAAATATCTTTAATAGAAAAAATTACTGATATTGAAGATGATTTCAACGAGTTATCCGAATTTCTCCAAGAGCGTCATAATCTTGAAGATAGGGATACAAATGAATATTTAATATATGATATAATTAAAACACTTTTTCAAGCGATTAAAGAATCTGACAATGTTAAACGAGTCCAAATTTTAAGTGAAGCTAATCTTGAACAAATCAAAACTAGGAAAATTATATTTGTTTATAATCAAGCGATGATATTGTTGAATCTAATCAATTCTCTTCTAAATGATGATAAGTTGAATTATCAAAAAAACCTTCATACATTATTATCTACAAACTTAGAAGAGCAGTATCATTTCCCAGATTTTGGGGTTTTAAATTTAAAATTTGACTTCATTAGATCAATTTTGCATAAAACAATAAATAATATTCTCATCACAAAAAAAAATGAAGAATATGTTAACATGAAAGACATTCAGAAGCGTTTAGAAAGGATAAGTGATCCCTCTATTAAAGAATTATTAGCTAATCTAAAAATTGAGAAAGTTATTGTTGATGATTCGTTAGATAATCTATCTACAATGAGAATCTTTTTTGCGCAAATGAATCTACGAAAAAATTTATATACAAACAAAGGAAAATTCTATCTAGATAATTTAAATTATATAAAAGAAGCAATCGATTTAAATTTGGAAAACGCCCTTAAAGAAAATTCTAATTTTGTAATTTTCCCCGAATACAGTTTTCCTGCTGTTATTATTAAAAACTTAATACAATTTTCAAAAGATAATGAAATGTGGATCATAGGTGGTTTAGAAAGACTAAACTCAAATGAGTATGATGTTAGAATGAATGAAAATGCATCAATAATTATATCTCCAAATGATAAGCCTATAATACAAAAAAAACATTTTAAGGGTAAAGATGAGCCAATTCTTAAACCTGGAACCGATATAAAAATAATTCAATCGAAATATGGTAGTTTTTGTGTTTTAATTTGTGCTGATCTCTTAGAACCTAATTTACTTTCAATGATTAGAGAAGAAATTGATTTCATATTAGTTCCTTCTTTTAATAGTGATACTAAATCGTTCACTAATTGTGCTGATCATGAATGTTATGTCAATCTATGTTATATTATTATTTGCAATATAATTAAATACGGAACTTCTTGTATATATGGGCCCTTAAGGAATGAACGCGCTTTAAAAATGCCAAATTTCCCATCTGTTGAATTAAATCTTAATGAATTCTCACTCCATAGGAGAGGTGAAATCAATAGTGAGAAATATAAAAGGTCTCTGAAGAAAACACTTTATGATTTAGATTTTTATTGAGATTTTCAGTATGATCTATCTCAACTATAACATTCGGTTATTATAGTTCACAGATAAGCTAAATTTTAGTTAATTTTGTTAAAAAATTAAATTATTAAAAAGTCAATCTTAAAATTTAGGAATCCAAGTAAAAATTTGGTAAATTCGAATTTAACACAAAAGGTGCTTTAATATTTAATTAACAACAAAAGTTTTCTGTTTTGGATGTTTAATTTAATTTGAATAGCCAATACAGAATTTTAATAAGAAATTAAAAAATAAATGTTTTTTGATATTTATTTTTATCTGAAATTTATGAATTTTTATCATTTTTAGTACTTATTTTCTTGTAAATATTTAACTGCTTTTATAAGAATGAGAGGATTTTCCTTGCATCTTCCTATTGCACGATTACAATTAAGGCATATAATCCCTCTAATTTTTCCAGTTTTGTGGTCATGATCAATATCTGTGTCATAATTGTGAGGTTAATCATATCTTGAAAAAATATCACTAAATCGATTTTCATGATTCTGAGAGAAAGGGAAATCATGAGATTGAAGAAGAATTGAAAAAAAAAGAAAATCTTAAGATTTTAAAATTGTTAAATGATGAAATAAGATTTTAAGACATCTGTTTCAAATCAACACGAAAGATATAGACCTAGCTAAATTTAAAGGTTTCACTCAAAAAAGGCATCTATTATCTCTGGGTATTTGGATGTTAGGGATTTATCTATAATTGAACCTACATTTAATAACAATTTTTCTAATTCCTTTATTAATTTTAGATTAATTTGGAGCTTGGCTCCCAAAGGTGTGGTTTTTAACCCCAAATCAATAAATTTTATTTTATCCGCATGTAATTTTTTCAGGAAAAGTGAATTTACAATTCCATCCCCATGTGAATATAGATTTTTTATTTGTTTAAGCCCGTTAAGGATTGAAATATCTTTTTTTTCAATTTTTATATTTAATCCTAAAGGATTATTTGCATATTTGAATATCCCTTCATAATTATCATAAAAAAGGTCGTGAAGAGTTTTTTCTATAACAATCTCATAAATAAAGTCTTTTTTAAGATTATCAGGAATCATATCTAATTGATTCAATTCAATAGATTTATTCTTTATAATATCTGGTCTTTTCATTAAAACATATTTAAATATCTTAAATAAAAAATTCTCAAATTGAGTAAAGATAAAGATATAAAAATTAATGTCTTCAAATTCTATTAAATTATTAAAATTAAAATTTTTAAAATGGAAATCTACTATGTTTCTCAAATGATCATCCATCTTATTGTAATATACCTCTTTAAGGTTCTCAATATCGTTTTTAAATATTTCTACCTCTACTTTCTCCTGAAGTTCTTTTGGGTATTTAATTCTATCATATAATACTTCCCCATCCTTTAATTGCTTGGCAATATCTCTACCATTAAACTGTTTAAAGATTTCTCTCATTTTTTCTATTTTTATCCAATAAAATCCCTCATAAAGAGATAAATTATTCCAGAATAATATGAGATATTTTGAAATTGGTTTTTTCATAATATATTTTCTTTAGATTTATATTAATATCTAAGTAATACATAATAAAATCACTCCTAATAACTTTTATATAACATTATATCACTGCTCCAATATATTTTGTCTTAGGTGATTTAGTATTTTTATGTAAGGATATTATATTGATAAAATTTTCATAATTTCTCTAAAAACATTAAGGAATCTATTACTTGGTATACATTCTCAGGATTTGCAAATGTATTATGGAATTGAAGTATTTCACTTCCAATATAATGTCCGAATATCTCCCAATTTCCTTGACGATATTCAATACAACCAAAATGCTTATCCAATGGAAAAACCTTGGTTACTATTTTTTGAATTTCAGATTTGTATTGATATGCTTTCTCTGATTTTTTATCTACTTGAGAAAATGTATCCAATAAAATTAAAGTGCCGATTGAGCATAAAGAATCAAAAATATCTTCTTTTGAGAGAATGACAGAATGTTCTTGTATCTTGGAATTAATCATTAGAAATCGTATAATTGCTAATGGTTCTAGAAGCCATTTATAATATTCTTTTTCTGGGTAAGTTCTAAATAAATTATCTCCTATCTTTAAAAGATTGTTATTCAATATATTATAAATACTAATTAGGTTTTCGTCTAATTTTAACTCTTTAAATATTTCTATCAGGTAATATAAAAGATCAATGAACGTCCTATTCATTTGATTAATAAACGGATGGCTCATAGTCGATTTTTCTGTTTTTATCCTTAGTGATAGTATAGCCTCATATAATCTCATTAATTCTGAAAGAAAATTCTGATACATTTTTGGATTTATTTTAAGGGATGGGGCAAAGATTTGCACCCAAATTTTCTGCAATATTGCAAAGAAAAAAACATGAGAGATAGAAGGTTTATGCATTTCTTTTATAAGATGATTGAGAACAATGATTAAATATTTGAGGATTGGTGTTCTTAGTTTGAAGGGGATGGGTAATCTAAAGAGCTCGCCAAGAAAATAAAGTTTAACTTGTATAACAAGAGGATTATCAGTTTTGAATTTAACAGTTTGTTGAGCTACAAAATCTAAAATCCGTCTAAAGACTGTTGTATAAAGTGATGTAGGTTGACCTAAATCCTTAGGTGAATTTACGGCTAATTTTTGGCATAATTCCAAGATGAATTGATTGGTTAAATCATAAAAGTATGTATCTTCTTTCCTTCCAAGTGGTTTATATCCAAGATGATACAGAAATCCTAAACCAAGTTCAATCGTACGTAGAACTGTGGAATCAAAAAATTGAGAATCTGTTAATCCTTCAATGAAGCCATGATAAAAATGAGTTATACTCTCGCGAAAATCAGGATGTTTTTCAAAATACCGTTCCAAAGTGGTTTGCACTTTATGGGAAAAGAACTCAGATTTAATATATGGAATAGCAGTCTCCCTTCCAATTGCTTTATAAATCGATGGTGAAACAAAACGACAACTTTCTTGAATTCTCAATGATAATGTAAATCCCTTTTTGAAAAATTCTAGTAGACGTTCAGATAATTGATTGAATATAGCTAAAACGCAAATTCTTTTAATAGAGGTTAATTGATATGCCAACACCTCCTGAGAATTAAGAAGCTCTTCGGATTTATTTTCTGTTAATAATTTTTTTAAATATTCCATTTGAACTTGTATTTCTTGTGTTCGTTTTTCCTCAAGAAGGAAAAGACGATGTTTAAAATCTTCTCGTAATTCTCCTGATTCTTCAGATAAGTTACCAAGATTTCCCAGAAACTCAAGATTGATATTTGATCCCCATTTTCTCTCCCAATAATTTTTTATATTCCTTTTTTCTAATAATGCACTAACTGTTATATCTTGATAAAGTGTATTAGATGATATTCTACCCCCATTTTTGTTATAAAATGCACATTTCTCAAGAATATAGGTAAATAATAGAACTGCTTTTTGTGGATCTTGGTTTATGACAACAGAGCGAAGATTCTCAATGGTTTCTAAATAATTTTTACTGTCGGTTGAAATCAACTCTAATTCAAGAACTTTAAGATGTTTTAAGAATTTCCAGCGATTATCTTCATCCGCATTTGACAAAATTTTATTTATCATATTAAAATAATCACGCATTTCCTGTGAAGCGTATTTTGGAGTATTTACTTTCGAAGTGAATTCAATAGAACTATTGGATGTTCTTGCCCACCCCAAAAGTCTAATAAAGTGGTTTTTTACTTTTGAACTTATAGTACCTAACATAATTCCAATTTGATCATAGCCAAGGTTAAATGATGAATTGTTGAAGGTTTGCCAACACTCCTCAATGAGATTTGTAAATTTTGTATCGGATAATCTGAAATTTAATCGATTTTTTATCTGTAATATTAATTTAGGTTTAATGATTAATTCAGGTTTTTCAGAAATTATCTCTGCGTTTCCATAAATGATGAGATCGTCGACATCTATCCCCATCCATCTATTCTGAAAGGCTATTTCTTTAACGGTTCCAGCCTCAAGATGCCCATATATCAGTTTGTCACATAGAAGTTGACTTACATAAAATGCACCTACGAGGTTTTCAAAAGAGGCACCCCCACCTCCGGTAGAGAAGGGATTAGAAATTGATTTGATTAATTTTTCATTAACCTTATCGTTCATTAGATATCCTCAAGAATAAGTGTTTTTATGTAATTATAATTCTAATTATTAAATATTTAATAGTTTAAGACATATAATTTGTCTAATCCTTGATACGTAACATATTTTGATAGACTCTCAAACAAGTGAATTTAAATCATGCAAATATATATTTATCTAAGAAGATTAAGGTAAAAATAATAGCTTATCAAAAAATTCTAATCTATTGTATGAGAAATGAATATTAAAATGGATCTCTTTAAGCTATAAAAAATTGAATTTAATTATTAAATTCAAATCCATTCGGTTATTTCACGAA
>JAHLWJ010000143.1 GCA_019057975.1 Promethearchaeota archaeon
TTGAGTGAATTTCAAGTATTTTCTTTTTGATTAAAATTTAAAAATCATTGATTTAAAGCCGACAATAATCGTGGCTATATCAATTGGTTTAATGTCGGAAGAGATGGGGCGATACTTTTTGAATAAAAATCGGCTTTTTGTTCATTTTCGATGAAAAATTGCTGTTTTTGATCATTCTTATAGGATCTTTTCTTTCCGACAAATTTCGAGGTGATATAGATGGGATTTTTGTCGTTATTATTTTAAAGATTTTTAAATTTCGATTCATTATTTAAATCTTAAAATACACTCAATTATCTATTTTTTATTTTGAGATAACTATATCTTCCACCCGCGATAAGTGCGATCCCTAAAAAAAAGAACCCATAATTTGTATGGAAAAATGTGTAGCTAATTTTCAGTTCTCTATGAAAACTTGAATCTTCGGATGGAAAATATAAAATATACATAGATTGGGTTATGGGAGGATTGAATGGAATCGTAAAGGTTAGTGTATCTGTAATGTTACCTATCTGATAATAGGATTGGATATCCTGATCCTCAAATATCCATGCAAAATATGTGTCACGGTCAAGGACAACGAGCGACAAATTACCATTAACAATGGTTAAATTAAGTACGATTTGTTGATCGTATGATCTCCATGGCAGGTTAAATTCGTCAGTAACATAACTCCCAGGATTTACATTTGTAATACCTTCTGCGGGATAAGTTATGGTTTTCGGAAAAGGAACAAGTAAGAGAATTATACTTGTTATTGAAAAAAATAGGATAATAAATTCTTGCTGCGTTATCTTTCTACTCATTGCACCTCAAACCCGAATATCTATCATTTTAAATTCAAAATATGTTACGATAAAAAGAATTATTGGCAGTCCAAAATACATAATAAAACTAAAAACCAATAACGGGAAATCGTTGATAATGTAATTGGTGGCTTTGACATCCGAAAAAAAAGAGTAAAGTATATTCCCATAATTATCGTAAGAAAGAAGTGCCATGTCAAGCTCTACAAAAAAGTCACCAAAATATAGGTAAAAAAAGGGGACCAAAAAGGCAACAAAGCTATTCCGAGTCAGAGCCGATAAGAGAAAGGAAAACGAGGCATAGAATAACAAATGGGCTAATACAAGGACATATCCAGTGATAAGATAGGTAAAACTAATTACAGCGTGAAATAAGAGGAGGGTAGCCATTATTAACGATATCCAGAGGAGAGAAGTATAAATTACCAAAGAAATTACTATAAATTCTATTTTGGCTCGTATCATTGCTTTTCGACTAATATTAGTATAGAGCACTATTGCTGTTCTATTAGAAAATTCGCCTGAAACTGAGTCAGCGGTAATTATAATAGCGATTAACGGTAAAACGGGTAGAAATTGATTATAAAAGAGCTCCCCCATGAAATCTCCCCAAAATAATGCGTTATTTATGAAATTTGGATGGAGTTCCATCGTAGGATTAATACAATCTTCATAACGGAGTATTAAATCGAAAAGGGGAAGGAAAAGGAGAATAAGGCATAGAATGGTTCTAATCGATAAGAATCTCTTTCTAAAATAAAATTGATTAAGAACGATGTCATTTTTTAGCGGATTTTTTTTCCCTCTTATGATAATTCACCCTGTGTAAAAATATGTTTGTATAATCGGGTCAAAGTTCCAGTAATTGGTTTTAAGCTAAAATCTTTGAAAGTTTCTATAATGCGGTTTATTTTTTCAGGGTTATGAGAATTAAATATTATTTTTTCATCCAGTACTTTGGGGGCATTCATTAGCGTATTATCTTTGCTCTCAATTATTTCTTTTAATTCTCTTAAAGAGATTTTTGATTTTGTATTGATCTGGGTGATTTCATATTCATTAAATCCGACTGCATTAGATAAATGAATATAATTCCCATATTTGATAATTTTTCCCCCATCTATAAACGCTAACTCCTCTGCTAATTGTTCAAGTTCTAGGATTATATGGCTTGAAATTACAATGGCAATACCCTGTTGCCGTTTTAACCTAATTTTATGAATAAGATCGTCTCTTCCCAATGCATCTATATTAGAAAGAGGCTCGTCAAGAAAAACTATTCTTGGATTACCCGCAAAAGCTTGAGCCAATCCTAACCGCTGTGTCATCCCCCGTGAAAAGGTTTTAACATTTTTATCCCAATATTCTTGCTTAAGACCACACCATTTTAACAATGACTCAACTTCCTTATTAGTACATGGCTCATTTCTTATTTTTAATATTAATTCGAGATGTTTACGAGCTGTTACCTTTGGATAAAATCCCACATTTTCTGGTAGGAAACCTATACGATCCCGTACTTTATCAATCCCTTTTTTAATATCATGGGTTAACATGAACGCAGTGCCGCTTGTTGGCTTTACTAATCCGAGCAACATCAAGAACGTTGTGGTTTTACCTGCTCCATTTGGACCTAATAAGGCGAAACATGAATCCTTGATAATTAGGTTAATATTATCGACAACAAATTTGTTTTCGTATTTTTTCGTAAGATCTTTAATCTCAACAACAGAATCTGCAGTTAGAACCATAAGTCAATAAGGTTTTATCTTTTAATCTCTTTTAAATTAAAATAGTATAAGAACTTTTCTTAAAAAAAAACTAAAAACGCTCTTATTAATTACATGCCGTTGGTATCGTAAACCTACATTCTTCTCCATAGACTCAATCATTACTACTCCAAATGGGTTTGGATTGAAAATCCTGAATATAAAAAGCATTAAAGGCTCTTCCACCATTTTTATAATATCGATACACATTGTTTGATTCTAGTAATTTCTAATCTTATCTTTCAATCAAATTTTACTAGAACATATAAATATCAGATATATGATTATTATTACAATTAAATTTCAAGAGAAAAAAGAATGAAACTAAAAGTAAAAAAAATTAATTACCAAACGGGAAATCCTAAAAGTGTAGTTATTAACATTCAAGATGCTCAGGAGTTAGGACAAAAAGCAGGGGAAAGGATTGTGATTAAAAATATGCAATCTAAATCTATCGAAGATAAGTATTGGGTGGCAATAATGCAAATAGACTTCTCGAGAAAAATTGTAGAGCGTGGTGAAATTGGATTATTTCTTGATATTTTTAATGAAAAGAAAGAATTAAAAGATGGGGTAGAACTTTCTGTAAAACCTGCTGATCGCCCCAATTCTTTCAAATTCATCAAGAAAAAAGTAAATAATCAAAAATTAAATTCTGAGGAATTAACCAATATAATTTCAGATGCAGTCTCAGGTTTACTTTCAAGAATCGAATTAGCTTCATTTATAACCAGTGTTGCAATAAACGGCATGGATAAGGAGGAGATGACTGCTCTTACAATGGCAGAGGCACGAAGTGGGGATATTTTTGATTTTGGACCAAATATCTACGATAAACATAGTACAAAAGATTATGCTTCATAGTCTTTACTAAAAGGCGGGGTCCCCGGAAATAAAGTTTCACTTATTATTGTGCCCATAATTGCAGCAGCTGGTTTAACAATACCTAAGACTTCAACTAGAGCTATTACATCACCATCAGGAACCGCAGATTCAATGGAAGTTTTAGCGCCTGTGATGTTTAATTCTAATGAATTTAAAGAAATACTCCTTAAAGAGAAGGGTTGTATAGTTTGGGGTGGTGCTCTTGATTTAGCTCCAGCTGATAACATTTTAATTGAAATTGAGCGACCTTTAAGTATGGATCCACTTGGACTTCTTATTCCATCTGTGCTTAGCAAAAAATTAAGTGTCGGTGTTAAAAAACTCGTATTAGATATTCCAGTTGGCGAAGGAACAAAATTTCCAACTCTAGAAAGCGGACAACAATTTGCTTATGTTTTCAAAGAGATTGCGCAAAATGTTGGGATACAAGCAGAGTGTGCCTTAACTTTAGCTCATCAGCCCATCGGTCATGCTATAGGACCTGGTTTAGAAGCTAAAGAGGCTTTAACCTTACTCAAAGATTATACTGCTGGTCCAAATTCTCTAATTGAAAAATCTACAGATTTAGCCGGTATTTTGCTGGAAATGGGGGGAAAAGCTCAAAAAGGAAAAGGTCAAAGTTTAGCAAAAGAAATACTGCGTTCAGGGAAAGCATACGACAAAATGAAGAAAATAATTGAAGTTCAGGGTGGCAATCCAGAAATAAAACCTGAAGGTATTAAATTAGGACCACATTCTAAAGAATTTTTCGCTACAAAAGCTGGCCACATAACTGGTGTAAATAACTCGATTATTAATCAGATAGCGAAAGCTACTGGTTGTCCCCATTCAAAACAATCAGGTGTTGAGATTTATAAAAAACAAGGAGCAAGAATTAAAGAAGGGGATTTAATCTTTAAGATATATTCTGACAGCCAGAATAGAATGAAGAAAGCTGAAAAAATTTATAATTCAACCGGTGGGCCAATAATTCTTGGCGGAATGATGATTGAAAGGATTTGAATAGAATATTTTTATTTTTATTTTAAGATATGTTGGAATAGAATCTTATTTATAAGCTAATTAGAGCGTATAGCAGGAAGCTTAATAAGAAAAAATTAGATGTTGTAAAAGGTGAAAGTAAGTGGAAGTTAATTCTGTACATGATACGGCACTGATTCCATACATTCTCCCTAAAAAAACCAAAAAAAAAAAAAATTCAAGCGTCCCAAAATTAAAATTTCTTCCAAACCGAGAAAAGGAACTTTAAGATCGATTAAGAAAAACTTATATTGGATATATACTTCGGAGAATCGAAAGAATTGAAAGCCCAGCAATGATGACTCACCGTTGTCTTCGTATTTACCCATTAATGCCATGAGTTAATAAATTTTTCATTGATAAAATTCTTATGTTCATTAAGAGTTTCTGCCTATTAGACAATAAATCCTTGATTTGTTCACAAACTTCAATAGCATCTTCAATAAATCCTATTATGATTAGTTGATTTGCTAATTTATTAATGATACCGACTTTTTCAGTATCATCTTCAATAATATTTCTGGTTATTTCTATGGTCTTTATATAATAATCCCTTGCTTTAGTATACTCTCCCCTTATTTCTGCAAGCCTTGCTAACCCATACATTGAAAATCTATTTCCTTTCTTGCTTCTATTAAGAGCAATCTCAGCTTCATACAAAAAATCAAGTGAATTATTTAATTTTCCAATCTCTAAATACAAATTCCCAAGTTGACTCCAAGATGTTGAATTTCTATAATTATTATTAAGAGAATATAAAAAACATTTAATTAATATATCAGGGGCTATTTTAATTATGGATTCCTTGCTGATACCAACTAGATTGCCCCCAGTTTGCCCCCATTTTTTAGATAGTGCCTCGTTTTGATGAAACAGCTCTCTAATTGACATGGTTAAAAAATATAAGGCAAAAAATGAAGATTTAGTAAAATATAAATGTTCAATTATATTATCTGTTTTCTCAGCTATCGTTCTTAGCCCTAACGAAGCATATAAATAATCTTTTGAGAGATGGGGTTCAAATTTGTCTAATAATTTTTCCATTTCTCGTGGTAAATAAAATCCAAGCTCTCGAGCTCTCCATAAATAGCTTTTTATAATGATAATTGAAATCGGAATTCTATTTAGTAAAGTTATATCAGATATATAATCTTCTTCTTTAAAAATAACGCTCAATATCAGAGAAATATCAAGGGTGTTCCTGATACTTATCAATTTTTTACCAATTTTATAATTATACCTCGCAAGTTTCTGCTGACTAATCTTACCACTCTTTGCCCCTAATTTTAACATTAATCTAAGTCCTTTTGAAATTTCATTTTTAACTCTAATTGCTTTTCTACATTTGATAATTAAATTTTGTATGTTCTCTTTATCAACAGACGACTCTAAATTTATAAGATTTTTTAAAATATTAACAGCTTCTTCAAACTTACCCTGTTTAATTTTCACTTTAGATAGATTTGTCAAACTCTGCGTTAATCTATACTCCCTTCGTATTAATTCTTTAAAACAATCATAAGCATATTCATTCTCATTGTTAGTTAGAAATAAACTTCCAAATTCATCAAGTTGATCATTTGTTATGAGTTCCAAAGGGAAAAATATATCAATATATTCTTTTGAAATCTCTAGCATACGATTTAATTCACCTAATTTCTCACTAGTTTCAATATTTAATTCCATTAGCTCTTTAACTCCAATTATTTCTTCACTAAGCACTTTAGATTTAAGAGTATTTAATTTTTTAAACCACATTTTACAAACATCTTGAAGAATGAAAATTTGTTGAGATCTAGAATCTAAGTCTGAATATTCTAGTTTCAACTCTTCATATAACCGAGTATCTTGTAACATTTGTATCCATTCTGCCAAAATTTCATTAGCTTTTTTAAACAATTCTATGGCATAATCCATTTTTTCATAAAATACAGATCTACCCAGATCGATTAAATCTTTAGAATAATTAATGTTTTCTTCCAAATATTCAAAAAAAAATTGCTTTTTTTGTTCCACCATTTTTTCAGAGCAAGTTTTTATAATCTCTAAACATTTTATCCACAACGGATCAAAATGTTGCTCAAATTTATCTTTTATATCGGTTTGAATTAAGTTTCTGAGCATTTTAAACTCGTAAAATGATTTTGATATTTTAATAAGTTTATCATATGAGTTAATTGATTTTTTTATATTTTCCTCGAAGTTTTTTTCATCTACGATTTTAGAATAACATCTAGCTAATCTTAAAAGTATTTGATAATTATTTTTTTCTATTTCAGCAGCACTTTCGAAGAAATTGAGAGCTAATTTCGGATGTTCTTCAATATAATCATCTCCTATATTTATTAAATCTGCAAAAAGGTATTCTAAGCTCCATCCAATCTTCTTGGCAAATTTTACAGCTTTTTCAGCATATTTACTCGCTTTTTTTGACGCTTTTATGCCCTTATAATAATTAATATATAAGATTGATAACGATTGATAAACGCTGCATAGATGTCGATAAGAAAAGTTGTTTTCTTCGATATTTTTAGCTTCCTCTAGATTCTCTTTAGCTAATCTAATTAGTTCTTTGCTCCATTCGACTTCTTCCTCCTCAATTTCATTTACCCAATCCATATATAGACGACCAAGTTCATTCTTACAAGATGCTATATGAATTTTAGGGTTTACTAGTAATATAACATTATCATTATTAGCTGATTTATTAAGTAAATCAACAGCTTCTTCGAATAACTTTTGTTTTTCAGAGTAATCTTTAACCTTTTTCATTTTGTACTTATAAAGGAAACGTGCAAGTATATGTTGGGAAATTGGATTGTTAACATCCCTTATAGATTGCCTTAGTAGACTTTCAGCTATTTCTATATTCTTACCATATTGATTGCCTGGATATCTATCTTTAAGTCTCCAACCAATTTTGATTAAAAAATCGCAATAGCTATTGATATCTCTGGGATTTCGATATTTATTTACTATCTTTTTCCAGATGTTATCAGCTTGAATGTCAAATTTAATTTTTTTATTATAATCTTCTGCTTTTCCTGCTAGGTCAATTAGAAAGTTTGCATATGCATTTAATAGTTCTCTTTCTGAGAATCCTGATCTTTCTGCTATAATCTTTCCTTTTTCAAACAACCGAAGCGCTTTATCTAGGTATTGCTTAGCTTTTTCTCTTTTAACATACCATAATATATCTCCCCTCTTTTTACAGAAATCACCATATGACAATAAAATAGGAACGGAGTCATTACTTAACTCGTAAGCTTCTTCAAAATACTTTTCTGCTTCATCAAATTCTCCTATTTTTTTATAAAAATTTGCTCGGGACTGTCTCGTAATCTTATCCTTTTTATCCATATCTACTAATTCATTATAGAAATTCTTAATAATGTTAACAATTCCTTCACTTTCTTCTTTCGTAGCATTAGCTAGTTTTCTTTCTAAAAGCTGTGTATATGTATGAAGTGCTAATTTAAATACCTTGATTTTAAGCGCTTCTTTAATATATGTTTCAGCTTCTTCAAAGTTTCCTATTTCTCTTAAGTACAAGGCAGCTATGAACCATGTAAGTGATAATTCAGTTCTAATATAATTCAAATAAAATTCTGAAAAATTTATTTTAGAATTTAAATTCTGAAACATTTCTGTACAATATGAAAGTTCTTTATTATCAAGTTTAGCCAGATCAGTAAGAAGTATAGCATATAAGTAATCGTAATGGCCATCTAAATTCATTTTTAAGTAATTTTTTACAACTTCAATGAATTCATCTTTTTTAGAACCATAACTTCTTAAAACCGTGGAAAATTGCTCTAATGATTTAAATGGTAAAGCGAGGTTATCAGGTTTATTTAATCCATAATTGATACTTTCTTTCCATATGTCATCAAGGTGAAACCGATCTATTTTTAAACCTAATTCTATTTTTTTAGAACTATCATCCTTTGAATCCTTATAAATAAACGGTTTAGGGATTAAATATGATTTTAACATTGCCAGTTTATTCAGAATTTCATTAAGGTTAGCTTCTGTTGAAATTCTCTTGTTATACCATTCAATAAAGAATAATAAGAACTCAAAAGAAAGTGATAGACTTACCCTTTGATTCCGTAGCATATTCAGGACATAAAATAATGATTTATTATCTTTTATATAAAATTCTCCATCCATAGTATAGAAAATTAGATTTGTCATTCCTAGGGGTGTTTTTTCAACTTCATCTTTTGAAAAAGGGCGATTTTCGAGACTTAGCATTTTAACAAAATGATGAATATAATATGGTAATCCTCCTTCACTTTTTTCGTGTAAAAGTTTAAATTCTTCAGCAAATCCGTTATTTTCTAATTCTGGTACAAGAATAACATTATAAAAATCCAAATATTTTTTTAAGATAATCTCTGTACTTACCTTTGAGGGGCGAATCTCGTATGGAATAGCATGGAATACCACTCTTGATGGAAATTCTTTTTGTAAAATCTTAAAGTGGGAATCTCTTAAAGTCATTATTACCTTAAAATTATTTCCAACAATAATATCACAAATAGATTGAAATTTTTTCATAAAACTAGTATAATTATCATTTTCTCGATAAAAAGCATCAATAGCGATTATGGTATTTTTAGAGTCAAATTTTTCTAATTGCTTGACAATTTCATTGCCATCCCATTTTCCCTTGTCTGGATTTAAGAAGACAACAGTTTTAAACCAGCAATTTTCTGAGGATAAGCACCTATCTAACCAGTAAAATAAATATGTGGTTTTTCCCACACCATATTTTCCAATAATAAAATATATAGAAAAGTAAGGCTGGTCCTCATAAGGAAATTCAACCCAACTAAAATCAATGATTTCTTGTTTTAATGTTTGCCAGTCAAGTATCTTTCCACCTAATATATTAATAAATTTCCCACATAACCTGTTTTCAAGATAATATCCTTTATCTTCTAATTCACATAACTCTGTAGAATTAGAAATTGGATCAGAAAAGTGTTTAAACTTTAATGCCTCTTCTTCAGGTTCCTCATATTTTTGTATTTCATTTCCTCTCAAATGTTTTTTAATAAAATCAAGATCTGATCGTACAATTTCATCATGTTCCTGAAGTCTCTCATCATGTTTTAAAATACTTGACGATAAAATCTTAATTTCCTCTTTATCTATCGCAATCTTTTGAATAATTTCTTTAAAAATCTCGTTTACTAATTCTTTAGGCTTTTGATAGATGTTATATAATAGATTGTATAATTCGTTTATTGAGCTCTTAATAAAATCTAATTCGGTTTTCTCTTTATTAAAAAATTGTTTCTGAGTCTCTGATAACCTAATTTCAAGTGTATTCATTATCTCAACTATTTCATTTTCGAGAAACGCTTGAGATTTCTGAACAGTAAGAAAGATTTGGATTAAAAATAAATCAGATTCTTGAGTTTCTAAAAAAGTCATTTGAATTATTTCAGAAATATTCTTATAAATCTCTTCATCTGTTTCTTTAGGATCTATTTGGGGTATGAATAATATTCTAAAAACACTTTTATTGTCTAAGGATTCCTTCAAAAAGTCATTCCATACCTGAAAGGTTGTTATTTTTCTAAGAGAACATCTTAAATTTTCTAAATAACCTCTCATGTAATCCAAGTCTGCATTTTGCTCAAAAAATGTTTTAATTTTCTTTCGAGCTTTCCTTGAATCATGGTGAATTTCTAATCCAAAACCTAGGACCCAGCGTCTTAAATAATCCTCATATTGTTCTTTTTGTTTCCCATGTAAAACTTGCTCCTTGAAAACATTGATGACTCTCTCTAGTGCTCTTTTACCAACTGTTCTATTGAAATACCATTTTTTAAAACTTTCAATAAGTTCTTTTAATCCATATCCCAAAGCCCTACCTAATAATGTGCCAAATGCATCTAGAAAACATTGACCAATAAGTTCCAAAATATCTTTATAAGAATCGTTAGGATTTTTACTTTTCATTGAAATTTAACCCAGAGTAAATTGATTTAATTCATTAGTTATATTGATTATGAGTTTATATTTCTTACTCTGCTGTGATTAAAAATATTAGGTGAAAATGTTTTAAGTAAGACTTACATAGTTGATTATACCTATTTACAGAGAAGGAGTATAGATTTTTTTAAAATTACTTGAGCTTTTTGAAAACAAATTATATCAAACCCAACTACTGAAGTGTTACGGTTTTAAAATCATATGACAAAATGTTAAATGAACTAGACACCGAATTTCCAAATGAAATATAACTTTAGTTATATATAGCATTAAATCTAAATATGAAATAATAATGCGAAAAACATTCGAGGAGATCGATCATGGAAAAACCAAACAATGAAAGTAAACACCATCTGTTAAAAGTCAT
>JAHLWJ010000650.1 GCA_019057975.1 Promethearchaeota archaeon
TTATTATTCTAAAAGTTCCATGCAGTTTAAGTCTTCTATTGTTTTAAGAGAGCATTCTAATCTCATCCACAATAATGCTAAAGGAGGTTTAAAACACCACCAGAAAATAATTCTGTAAAGGTTTAATAATGCAAATAATTTATAATCGCGCCAACAATCATCCCAACTATAGTAGTTTATGCCGAATTTTAAAAGATTGTCGTGATAACGTTTAATAAGATCTTTTTCAATTAAATGTCTATAGTCTGGAAAGAACCACATTCCAATCATATATGCGATATCTTGACATCCAACACCTATGCCCCACGTTTGCCAATCTATTAATTTCGCTTTAGATTTTTGATTCAACATATCCTTTGGATAAAAAAAATTCCCCATGTGAGCATCATTATGAATAATTGTAATATTTTTTGTTTTGATTCGCTCGTGTGCGATAAGAGGAAATGATGAAAATAACCTTTGAAGATACGACTTTCGCTTATCACTAATTCTATTTTCCAATAGTTTTAGAAATTGATCGATTACAAGATTATCATTTACATTTTCAAATCGTGTAAATCCCTCTGAAGATTGATCAGGGGGAGCTACTGAAATCATCGCTAGATCTTGATCATTATAGGAATTTTCTTTAAAATTGTAAAAAGTGTAAGAGTATTTTGAGAACTCCATGAGTTTTGGATGATCCCACCAATAAGTATGTAATTCCGCCAAACTATCAATGGCTTTTTCACAATATTGCTTTGTAGGAGGAGGGGCGCAACCTCCTCCTTGAGTAGATTCAATTTCTACACGTTTTTTAGATAAATCTTCAAGTATGATATGAGACCAACCTGTTTCTTCCGAAAACGCAACGTCATAACAAATAGGAATTGGTAATTGGTTCATATTTTCAGCGACAATAGCATAAAATTTAGCTTCATGTCTCCCTATCATTTTATTATATTCATAATGTTTAGGGAATCTTACAACAATATTAGGAATGATTGGTACTGTTTGAGCATCATTAGAAAAATTTAATTCCAAGTAATGCATGTTTGAAGTAACAGATATTTCCGAGTTTTTTTTAATTGTTTTTGTTACTTTTCCATTGCTAATGTAACCTTTATTTTTGAAGATACTCGTCAATCGTTCTGGTGTAACCTGCTCTATATCAGTAAATACTTCAAGTTCTTTCATATTTTAACTCCAGATGATTTTTTATAAATTTTAGGATCGTCACAACTAGTAAAAACTTCAGTTAAATCCCATTCTATATCATTATCATTCATAGTCATCACACATTATTTGAATTTCATATATAAAAGCGTTATAAGTAGGTATTAGAGTCAAATATTTAACCTTTTTGTCACAACACTTATAAGCGTTCTACAATTTAATTTATTAAGGGCAGTCCTGAAGGATTTTGGTATTAAATACTCTTTTTCTTTATATTAGTTTTTAAAAAAAATCATTTTGATTATTTACGCATAAAACATATATTTGATACTCTAAAAGTTCAATTTAGGAATTAAATTCCCACTGTCCAATAACCTTTAAAAGTTTTCATAATTATCAATATCATTACATTATCATTTTAAATTACAATAGGTGATTATTTGACTAAAAAAGATTTAAAACCAAAAGAAAGACATACAGAAATAGCAATGAAAACGAAGAAGAGAATGAAATACCTTAAATTACCGATACTAAAGCAATTATACAGAAGGAAGGCATACCCCAATGGAATAGAAACCCAAACAGGTTCTCCAATCCCAGTCAACATATCTCTGGGTGAATATGAAGATCAAATATTGCATTATAAAGTCACAGAACATTTCATTAAGAAAGCCGGAACCATAGTTATAATGGATTGTCCCTGTCGTACATCTGCGGGGTGTGAAAACCATGATGTTCACTTAGGTTGTACTTATATGGGAAATGGAGCTGCTAATATGGATTTATCGAAATTTCCAGGGGCTCATATTGCGACTAAAGAAGAGGCTTTGGAATTAGAGCGTAAAGCATTTGAAAACGGTCTAGTCCCCCATTTAGGAAAATTTAGAGGCGATGCTGCACACTTTGGTGTGTTGGAATACGAAGACGAATTAATGTCCATTTGTCATTGTTGTAGCTGTTGTTGCATCGTAAGCCTAGCAAAGTATGGCCCAAAAGAATATAAACAAATGATTCATCGAATGGAAGGGGTTGAGGTTAATATAGACCCCGATAAATGTACTGGCTGTGGAAAATGCTTTGAAGTCTGTATATATAACGGATTGAAGATGAAAAATAATAAAACCTCGATTATACAGGATAATTGTATGGGTTGCGGCCGATGTGAAATGATATGCCCCAGCAAAGCAGTTACTGTTACAATAGATGACTTCAGTCGAATTGACGAGCTGGTTGCTAGATTCGAAGAGCGTACCGATATAACTGGTTAGAAGAAGAGTTATAAAAACTCTAATTTTTATTTTAAAATTTTAAAATTTAAGGAGAACAAAACATGAAAAATAAATTATTTTTTAAATCTCTTACCGAAATTTTTGTAAAAATTTTGAATCATTTTAGAAAAGATCTTTAAACTATTTTTACTATAATTAAGTAATTTTTGAGTGATTTTTAT
>JAHLWJ010000651.1 GCA_019057975.1 Promethearchaeota archaeon
GACTTGACTGTTTTAAAAAAATATTTAATCATTATACACGAGAATTTGTGGAGGAAGAATAAAAATGGATATATATTTTAAAGAAGATTTAATCCAGAGATGTAAAAAAATTAAAAGACCAACCGAATCATTAAAAGCTTTTATGGTTCGGGCTATAGATAAATATGTGACTCAAGTAGAAAGGGGGCAAAAGGGAAATAATGACAGGGGAAGAAAAGAGTAAGAAGAAGACAGCAGAAGGTCTTACTGATAAAGAGAAAAAGTTTACTGAAGAGAAAAGAAAAGCGATTAAGAAAGAAAGCAGAACAAAATTACCAGAAAAAGTCAAATCTTCTAAGACAAGTGAAGATAAAGGAACAATTAAAATCACTTATACTGATAAAAGAATTCAGGATTTCTTTAGAGAAAAAACAGGAAAAATAGCAGAAAGGGGTTCAAGGGGATTATCACAAATATATAAAGACTGGACTAAAGAACACACTAAAGAGATAAATACACATTTAAGAAAATTAACGAAGTTAAAGAGAGAAATTCCAGATAGAATAGAAACTTTATTAGAGGATTTTAATTTTGAAACAAATTCCAGCGGGGTTAAAATATCCTGTAAGGGAGATTACATTTGTTATTTAAATTGGGCAGATAACCAGCATTTAAAGATTGGCTATCCTAATAATCCCTTACATAAATATTTTAAAGATAATTATAAAGAATTTGAAGATCCAGATTTTAAAACAAAGTTAATTCAGATTATTAAAAATTCAATTGAAGAAAAAAAAGTTGATACATTAAAAGCATTAAAAGAAGAAAAAGAAATAAAGAGAATTAAACCCGACATATCAATTAAAAAGTTAAAACAATTAGAAATAATATTTAATGATAATCTCTATAATAGGTGGGAAGATTTTAGATTGATGCTTTATACTGTGGTATCATATTTCTTTATAAAAAGAGATTGTGTTTTTTTAATCATCATAAATCCTAAGGGATTAGGCAAATCAACACTGTGCGAATGCCTACCCGATTCAGACTATGTAATCTCTACTGATAATCTTACAAATGAAGCACTTGCTCCAGGAACACCTAATGAGGGAGATGTTGCTAATAGTTTATTAGATGATTGTGAAGATAAGACATTAATAACTCATGATATGAGTGCTTTACTATCCTCGAATGAACAGAAGAAAGATATTTTTTTCGGAATTATGACAAATGCTTATGGTCTACAACCTTATAAAAAGTATTCTCCTGGCTCTGGCAATAGGGAGTATGGAGGGGGATTTAATTTCATTGCAGGAATAACACCAAGTACTTATTACAAAAATAAATTCCGATTTGATGATAATGGAAGATTTTTAATATATGAATTAAGAGACTTAGATCAAATAGAGGCAATTAAAAAGCGTATGACTAATCCTGGTGTGGAAAAAATTAAAATGGCAGTCCAGGGTCTCTTATTTAATCTCAACAAAGAAAAGAAAAATATGAAAGAAGAAATTATTTTACCTGAAAGAACTAATAAATATATTTGGGAGTTTTTTGCTATATATCAATATTATAAATTAGTTTGGAGATCCTGGAATAAGGATAAAGAAAATTATAGCGGAGATTATGAGTTTAAAAAAAAATATAAAAAAGATGGAGTAGCGAGACCCTATAATCAACTTATTATGCTCTGTGAAGCTAAATGTTTTGTTGAAGGCAGAAAATCTATTACAATGAAGGATGTTGATTATTTTAAACCAATATTTTATGGAATGGACAATGAAAATACAAGAAAACTTAAATTGGATAAGTTACCTGAAGAATACAAATTAGATAATATGTATAAATTATTTGATGTTGAAGAAATTACATCAACTGGAAAAGATCTACTTGAGGATACCGAAATACCAGATGAATTGGAATTTTAGCTACTTTTTTTCTACTTTTGCTACTTTCTGTACTTTTTTACTACTTTTTTTAAACCTGTGAGTTGTGTTTAAATATCTCTACACTTCTTCTTATATTTTACTACTCAATAAAAAAAATTAGGGGTAGACATATATAGGAGTTAGCGAGTTAGGGTGAAAAAAACCCTTAAAATATTAATACTGGATTAGATCTATTAATATACTATAAAAGAAAAGTAGCAAAAAATAGTAAAAATTTTTCGTAAACTATGTATGTGAACCTGGTACTATTAAGATCTACTTCTGTACTTTCTATATATCTATATATATTAAATAGAAAGAAAAGTTGGAAAATATTATTAGATGATTTGATCTATTAAAATACAATATTATGATAATATTTTAATTTGAAGAAGTAGTAAAAAGTAGTAAAAAGTATACAAAATAAATTTTTAATATTCTTATGTTTCCTACATCCCTCTCTCTATTAAATCTTTTTAATAAGCCCTTTTACATATTAAAATGTGTGAAAATAGTTGGTTGTGTGTATGTATAAAATATAGATTATTTTAAAAAAGAATGGTGGAGATAATTAAATATTTATTTTTGAAAGGGAAATAAGCGGGATTCCGCTTATTTTGGAATCGTTTTGATATTTTCAATAATCATATTATTGATTTGATGAAAAAAGTGAAAATAGTAAAATTATTTTCACT
>JAHLWJ010000144.1 GCA_019057975.1 Promethearchaeota archaeon
ATCTAATAATAGGTATTTTTTTGGAGTAATATCCATAGTATATTATTAATTTGTTGAGTATAAATAAAAAGAGTTGATTGATATTTAATTTATTTTCAATTGTGCTACAACAAGGATTTCAGTTACAGAGAAAATTTTCAATCGAAAGTTTGACGTTTTCCTGCTAGGGATGACACGAATGATTTTAATCTTTTTAGTAATTATAATTTTAAATGTAATGTAAAAAACAAAAGAAATAGAAAAAAAGAAGAAATATCTAATTTACATTCAATTACTCATTTTACTGCTTCAAAATAGATATACCATTGCTCATCATCATCAATGAATTCTGTTCCTAAATGTTTATGCTTGGTTTTAGCTAAATCGCGCGGAACAGATTCACTAGTGGTTTTATAGTTCTTATTTATTCAATAATTATAATTGATATATTTATATATTTTTATAACTTCTATAATATTATGACTATTAAAACAACTGTAGCTATTGATAGTGATCTACGAAAAATAATTAAGAAACTAGCAGCATGGTTAGACATATCCCAAGGCGAAGTGATTAAACGAGCTATCGCGGAATTTGAAAAATCGGTTATTAATAAAAACGTTTATCCAAATACAAGCAAGGAAAAATTCAAAAAGGAAATTGATACAATCCTTCAAGCAGCAACGGATGCAGTTTGGGAAGATGATATAAAAACTCGAGAAATTCAAGAAAAATTAAAAAAAGGACCTAGTACTATTGATGAAGTTATTCTAAACAATTGGGATTCCGGGTTAGAAATATGAGCAAAAAAAGAATCGGGGCGCACGAGCAAATATTAGAAAAGATCGCAATTGATTCTAATGTCTTCCGTAATCTAAATTTTATTAATTATCTAAGGATAAATAAAGCGGAAATCCAAGTATATATTCCTTCCATAGTGAGTTTTGAAATTGGTTATTATTTTCTCACTAAAGGTATTGCTTGGGAAGATTTTCTCAAAGAAATACAAAAATTTAATGGTATTTTTCTCGAATGGGACTCAGTCGTTCTTTTAGAAGTTCTAAAAAACGCTCTAAATAATAAAGAAACTCTCCCTTTTCGCCACCATTTTCGAGATTTTATGATTGGTACTCAATGTGAAAATACAGGCTTTGATTTAGTATCTTACAATAAAAACCACTTTTTATGGATTAAACGCATTTCAATCCAAACACCAGAAGAATTCGTTTTAAAAAGGATCTAAATTTAACCAATTTATTAAATAGTACAAGAGTAGCTGGAGTGTGATTAATGAAATCTTTACTTAGTCAATATTTATTGACTAAAGAACGTATAATTAAAAAGGAGAAAACTGAAGGAGTAATATATTTCTTCACTCTTAAACAATTAAAACTTATTTTAAGTCAGGCTCCATTTTATTTTTATCGAAAAGGATATTTAGATAAAAAGTTAATAGAAATGAATTGGGGATGTTATATTTTTCAAAAAAGAAAGGAATTTTTAAATTTAAGTTTTTATTAAATCTGTTTTTTTTATTAATTCATCTGTAGAATATATGGTTATTTTGGTTTGGCCTTGTTTTAACTTTTTATCATTTGACCAGATAACCATATTTCAATGCTCAAGGGGAATCCCCCAATTTATTCTTCATTTTTTTCAATTCATTTTTAAAAAGCTTCATGACATTCTTCCATGATAGCGCACGTTGGACAGACTTTATATCTCACATAAGCAAGCATTACTGCCAATACTACTATAAAGCCAATTAAAGATACTAAAGCGTAAACAGAGAAATTCAAAAAGAATGAAATAACGATTAAGATAATAGGTAAGAACCATGCTATGAAAAAATTGATACCCCATTTTTTTCCGCATTCTACATGCTTCTGTAAGCATGTTTCTACCCATCGTTCTTTAGGCAGCAGGTTCTCGATAGTCTTCCCTGTTGTACTATCTACAGTAGTTTCCTTAGTTTTATAATAACAGTGTTGACAATGCACTACTGGCATGACCAAAAAGTACCATGAAATAGCATATATAAAATAAATGATAGCAACCCATAAATTAAGAAAATATAACCCTATTGTACCAAAAGCTATTAGACCTATAATAAACAATATATTTAGAAGATTATAGTAGGGACATCTTGGGAATATTCCTAAGAAAGAAAGCTTAGACTGCTTTTCCTCTGCCATATTCAATCACTATAATATTAAATTTAGCTGGTTATTTAATTTTTTACTTAAGAATTAATTATTCTGGCATAAAATAATTTTAGTTTTACTAGAGATAAATCATTTTATTCTAAGTAATTAGAAGAAAAATAAAAAAATGAATTGATTTACATATCATGCGAAAAAAATTAGCCATACTCCGATGAGTACTTCAAATATTAGAGCCATCAGACCCCCAATAGTTTCAAAAATAACTTTTTTGTGTTTTACATAAAATATCCCATTACCGAAGCCCGTTAAAATGCTAGCAGCAATTCCTAACCATCCAATAAAGATAACTACCCCTCCATAAGTAACTAATGCGATTGAAAATGCAAGTGTACCAATGGACCAAAAGATTATTGCTAAGGCGAATCTAGAGCTTTTTATTTTGGTAATATTACGAGCTAAATCACTCATCGAAATTTTTTCAGTACCACTATAACCTGAGTATTTTCTTGCCATGTCGAGGAGGCCCCAGTAGTTTTTATCATTATAGATTAGGATCAAACCTTCTCCTATTCGAAAGATGGTCCAAATAATTCCAATTATTATGTAATCTGGACTAAAAGCAATAAGCAACAGTATCGCAAGCGTGATTACACATAAATTATGAATTAAAGCTAAAACGATGCTTGTTTGAAATTTTTTTGGATCATTGTTAATCTGTAGCAAATAAGCGTCTGAGTCATCTATTTCTACTTTATACCCTAATACCGGTAGCAATATCAAATATAGAAACAAAATAAATAGAAAGAGAAAACCAGATAACCACATTTCGAAACTCATATTAAACCCTCTAATTTTTTCATCATTTTTTTTTACCTTTTTTTTATTTATAAGTTAAAAGTATATTTTTTTATGTAAGTTCTGTTCTAATTAGAAACAGTTATTACTACATTTCCTGTTTTTTCTCCTTTTTCAACATATTCATGAGCCTCGGCCGTTTGTTCCAACGGATAGCGTCTATCTATGACAGATTTTAGCTTTCCCTCCTCACTAAGCTCTTTGAGAAAATTTAATTGTTCAATCCTTTCTTTTGTTTTGTCCATATTCCCGCTTATATATTTTATATCGCTTTTTTTTGCGGCCCGTTTCTCTCGATTAATCAATGACATCTTTGGGTTAGCTATAAGATAAATACCGTTTTTATTTAGCGAACCTGCAAAACTTGAAAATAAACTCTTGCCTATGACATCAAATATAATATCATATGTCTCACCGCTTTTGGTAAAATCCTCTTTAGTGTAATCAATTACTTTATCAGCTCCTATAGATTTCATCATTTCTAAACTCTTAGGATTGCCTACTCCGGTTACTTCTGCTCCATAGTGCTTGGCGAGCTGAATTGCAAAAGAACCTATACTTCCAGAAGCTCCCCTGATAAGAATTGTTTGTCCTTTCTGGATATCTGCTTCTCTAAGAAAATGTATTGCTTCAAGTCCCCCAGTAGGAACAGAGGCAGCTTCATCATAGGTTATATTATCCGGTTTTATTACCATTGTCCCATCTTCAGGCAGGCACACATACTCCGCATAAGCACCAAAATGAAACCCAGTAGAAGCAAAAACTGGGTCACCCTTCTTAAATAGTGTTACTTCATCACCCACCGCTTCAATTTCCCCGGCTAACTCCTGTCCTAGTATAGAGTATTTTTTCCTTGGTCCTCTGAAACCAATTACTGGGCGCATGAGGAACTTTAACAAGCTAGGAAATTGGAGCCTTCGCAATTCACAATCTCCCATTGTAACTGTTGCTGCATGTATTTTTATTTGAACTTCACTGTCCTTCGGAATAGGTTTATCTACCTCTTGTAACTGAAGAACCTCTGGAGGTCCATATTTTGTGCATACAATCGCTTTCATAATTAATCCTCTAAGTTATTACAACCGAGTCCAAGCATACAAAACAATCAGTATATTAAACCCAATACTTATAATGAGTAAAAATTTATCATAAGCCTTATACCCTTTCAACCCTAAGAGATTAAAAAGAGAGAAGACTATGGCTACGATTATGTTTATCCAGCTATTTATGGGAAAATCCAATATTAGAGACAGGACAACCATAACAATTGGAATGAGCATGATTATTGTCATTCCAAAGTATACGTTCTGAGACGCTGGTTTACCTTCTATTTCTCCTGGTGTAAAATCCCCAGCAAATATTCGCATCACATCACCTAAAAGAAAAGTTAGCATAGTAGCTACCCATATAAATGAAAGTATTATATTCACATCGTCCATAATTCAATCACTCCGTGATAGTTATTACTACATTTCCCTTTTTGTGCCCTTTATCAACGTAGGTATGAGCCTCGACCATTTGTTCCAAGGGATAGGTCCTATCTATGACCGATTTTAGCTTTCCCTCCTCAATAAGCTCTTTGAAGAAAATTAAGGTTTCATTCGTTTCCTTATAATATCCCTTTTTAACTGATACGAATTTCCCGTTCGGAGCTAATGCCTTCTTACACTGTGAAGGCGTGCTTTTTCCAACAGCATCAAAAACGAGATCATAAAGCTCTCCACTTTCTGCAAAATCTTCTTTTGTATAATCAATTATTTTATCAGCTCCCAGAGATTTCACCATATCTAAATTCGTGGTACTGCAAACTCCCGTAACTTCTGCCCCAAAGTACTTGGCAAGCTGTACAGCAAAAGTACCATTACTTCCAGAAGCACCGTAGATAAGCACTTTTTGTCCCTTCTGGATATTTCCTTTTTTAAGAAAATGCAATGATGTAGATGCTCCAGTAGGAACGGCGGTGGCCTCCTCATAAGTCATATTAGCTGGTTTTACTGCCACCATCCCTGCCCTCCATTCTTCAGGTAGACAAACGTACTCAGCATAAGCACCATTCTTCAACCCGGTGGTAGATCCATAAACTTGATCACCTTTCTTAAATTTTTTTACGTCTTTGCCGACTGATTCAATTTCCCCGGCTAGCTCATACCCTATTATAGGCTTTTTTGGCTTTCTGATACCATTCATCATTCTCAACATGAAAGTAAAAAATTTAGAATCTGGGTGTATACCACTTCGAATTAACTTGGCCGCTGCATTTACCGTTGTCGCATATACTTTTACCAGTATTTCATTATCTTTAGGAGTAGGTTTTTCTACTTCTTTTAATTCAAAAACATCCGGTCCTCCATATCTTGTATATACCATTGCTTTCATAAATATTCCTCCTTATTTGATATTTTTTTATTTATATTTACACTATAATTTGGTTTTTTGATTAATTAATTCCTTCAGTTTTATATACGGATGATTGTATCTATCCCTACCCTTTGTATATTCACCCCATTGAATAGCTTTTTGGGGACAATAATGGAGACACGATGTGCACATTTGACATTTATGTTGCCACTCAGGTTTTTCATTCACGAGCTTTATATTATCAACGGGACAGATTTTTTGACAGATTCCACAACCATCACAATTTTCATCTGTATAGTACTTTTCATCCATAGTATTTACTTCTTTAATAAAAGAGAAATATGAATTCTTCATTGGGTAAATAGAGCCTTCCTTTACCTTACCTTTCTGATTATTACGAATTATTTCAGCAATTTTTTCTAATTTCAATTCAGCGTTCTTTATTCTCTTTTCCATTTTTTCTTTAGTAGAAGGAACAGGATTGATTCGTTTTGATCCCCATATGTTATTTGAAAAAATTCTTAAGTTGTATGCCGCATCAAGTTCTTTGTTTTTTGGTTTCAATAACTCAATCAGCAGCGGTGCTACATACTGCCTGGAAAAACCGCCCATAGTAGCAACAGCAAATATATATTTTGTATTACTTAAATCTATCTTCTCAATAAAATCATAGACAATTTTAGGTAGAGCCCAAGAGTACACTGGAAAAACGAAGCCAACTTTTTCTGATGTGGCGTTTATAGAATCTTGGTTTATAACACCCGCAATCGGTATAAGTTCACATTCATTAAGCTTTTCTTTAAGACATTTGGCCATATGTAATGAGTTTCCTGTGCCTGAAAAATAATATATTGTTGTTTTGTTATTTTGTGTAATTTTTTAACACCTTTTTGAATAATTTTTACAAAAAATAATATTTTTTATTATTTTTACTTTTATCTTCTAATTTATAATAATTACTTTTGTTGATTTGATTACCATTATTAATCATTAACACTAAAAAGAAGAAAAAGCTCTAAAAATGACCCTTCTTTCCTTTTTTCGGGCTTGAATCACTAAATCATTTATTTATGGCAAAATGCTTGAATCCATGGGTCTCATTGAAACACTCCGCAATCTCCCTAGAGTAGAGGAGGTCAAAACTGAGATTGTTTTTGACCGAATAAAAAAAGATCATTCAATTATTATTCCTTAGTAATTTGACTCATTTTCATCATTAATATATTTATAATACTATCATCTTATAGTAGATATAGTTATTTTTATTTAGTTGTTCGCTGAATTGTAACAATGAATCAACCATATACAGTTAATCTTATGTTGCTGAACAGCCACTTCTGCGAGATGTTCGCAGTAATCACAGAAATATATCAGGACGATCAGATGCAGGTTTTTTGCGAAGATAATAACTATAGAAAAGGTATGGCATTCCATTTTGAAAATGTGTTATTTTCTAATGGTGGAGATTTAGTAGTAGGACAACCATGGAGTACTGATAAATGTGAAGTAAAATGGAAATATACACTTCTTGAGCTCACCTATCTTAAACGAACTGGTAACCTTCCAGAATTCTATGAACTCGGCAATACTTGCATAAAAAAACTATTACTATTTCCAACATCTTTAATGATGTACGTACACCAAACGAATCAGGATGCTGGTTATGTAATAAAGATCTTGAATTTCAATCTTTTGTTTCTTATGGAAAAAAATTACAGGTAAATGAGGAGCAATTACACAAGATTTGGAATACACCCACATGTAAAATATTATGATGCGAATGTATTGGGAAAATTAAGAGGGAAATTTTTACAACTGAAGAAACGTATCGCTATGCAACGCTTAAAGAAAGCGTACTCCGATTAATAACGATTAAAGAAAATATAGAGGAATGCAAAGATTATGAGGGCACCTTAGGTCTAATGGACGAAATATCTCAGAATCTTAAAGAAATTATATCACGTGATTATGTTTTTTATAAAGATCATACAGAATTTAAAAAATTACAGAAGGCAACAATACCATATATTTGGATCTCGCCTTTTCCAATTCTATCCAATGATTGGGAGAATTTCTAAATAACTAAAATATCTCATAAAGATTGAGCGCAAGAAACCTTAAAGTTAAAAAATATAAATGAAAAAATATAATTTAATAATAGCAATCAATAATCGGAGGTAATTTCTATATTAGATCCCAATGGTAAAAGACCCTTAACTGGTCAAGAAATGGCAAATTTCCTCATTCTGAAATTAAAACAACTCTTTGAAGAAAAAAAGGTTGATTTTGCGTATCTTGGGGGATCGTGGGTAAATGAGGAACATCATTGGTGGAGTGATATAGATATTTTCATTTCTGTTCCTACCTTCCTTCAGTTATCAACTAAATCCCAACTTGACTTCCTAACATACTTACATGTCAAAGCTACAGATTTAACAAACTATGAAGAAATTGAGTTCTCGATATTAGAAACTCTTCCTCTCACTGTTCAGTTTAATGCTATTGCTAATGGAATTATTTTACATGAGAAAAATCCTGAAGTTTGTTCACATTTCCTAGAAAATTTACTCCCTTCTTACTATGATCACATGATTTGGTATAAGAATTTACTTAATCAATCAGAATATATTTCTCCTCATCGAGCTGGGATCAATCATGATAAATAATATTTGGATTCGCGAAAAACTTCTTTCAAGTAAGAAATATTGGTCCAAATTAGAGGAAATAATTTTAAAAACTTCTGAAGATTTAGAAATGGATATTGATCTCCAATTAAAAGCTGAGCGAATTTTTGAAATTTTAAGTCAAATCCTCCTTGACATATGTACTCACATCATAGCTCATACCAGGGAACCCCCTCCTCAGACCTATTCTGATTGCATGAAAAAATTGGGTAATTTAGGAGTTATCACAGCTCAAACAGCTGAAAAGGTGACATACTTGGTAAAAATGAGAAACATTGTGGTACATCAATATGACAATATTAATTATCGTTTATTATTCAAGGGACTATGCGAATTATTTGAAGATTTTCCACTATTTCAAGAGGAGATCCTTACGTGGATCGATTCTCAAGAGAAAAATAAGACGCAAAAGGATTGAAAGGACTAATATTCCCTCTCTTGTCTCATTATTTAAATTATCATAAAAGATACTGTAGCTCCAGTTATCATCATTAATTCTCTTACAGAAGGCGGGAGATTCGGTAAAAAAGCCCCTTCTTTTACTCTCACTGTAACTGATGTCAACTTAACGACAATTTGGTATTCCCTTGATGGCGGTGTAACCAATTTTACGGTGAATGCAACTGGGACTATTGACCAAGCAGCATGGGCCGCATTAGCCGATGGAGAGGTTACTATTACGTTCTATGCCAGAGACCTCGCGGGAAATGAAGTATCAGAAAGTGTTACCATAATCAAGAGCGTTCCAAGTGGCTTAGAGCTGGGTGTCATTGCAATTATCGTTGTTGTTTCTGTAGTGGGAGGATTAGCACTAATAGGAGCGGCTTACATATTTCTCAAAAAACGAAAACTACTAGTATAATTTTATTACTCCTTCTTTTTTTTTAAATTTTTTAAATTTTATGAAGACTTTTTCCATGAAAATGAGTAGATCTAAATTCACTTCCTACCTAGTTTTTTAAAATTGAAAGGATATATGTAATATAGAAAAACTTTAAAAAAAATAAAATCGCTTCTATGAATGAACGAACAGCCAATTGGCTAGAGGAAGCTAACTGGGATCTTGAAAATGCTAAAATTCTATTTGAAAATGATAGATTCAATACTGTAGTTTTTCATTGTCAACAAGCAGCAGAAAAAGCAGTGAAAGCCTTGTTATATCATAATAAAATTAATGGATGGGGTCATTCTATACACTCACTTTTAGAAAAATATAAAGAAATAAAAAATCTTAATTTTAACGATATCGAAAGCACAGCACTAAGCCTTGATAAGCATTATATTACAACACGATATCCAGACGCGCTTCCGAATATTGCTCCGCATAAAGCCTATACTAAACAAGAAGCAGAATTAGCGATTGCTCAAGCGACAAAGATTATCAATTTTGTTAATAAAGAAATTAAAGATGATTAAGAAAATGTTATTGGCTGACTTAAAAGATTATTTAATCAAATTATCTGAATCTGTTAACAAAAAAGTACCATTAGAATGTGTGATTTTATTTGGATCACGAGCAAGAAGTGATTATTCAGAACATAGTGATCTAGATATGATATTTGTTGGAGATTTTAAAGAATCTTTCATCAATAGGTCAACTATCATTTATGAGCATTATAAATTATCTTTAGGATTGGATGCTTTTTGTTATAAGGCTGAAGAATTTGAAAAAATGTTTTATGAAGGCATTGTTTCCATTCTGGATGCAATTGACCATGGCATCTGTGTTTTTGGGAATGATTTCTATAAAGATTATAAAGAAAAGCTGGAAAAACTTAAAGAAAAAGGACTCAAAAGAGATCCTCCCGTTTGGATACTACCAGAAAGTATGTTTTTAGATTAAAAGGGCTTAACAAATTGAAGAATGAAAAAAAATCTGCATTAGGTTCAATATGATTTTTTTAGGGTTTAAGTATACTTTATATACTTATTATATTATATATACCATATGAGTAAAAATACAACTATTAAAGTGTCAAAAAAAACTCTTGAAAGTCTACATAAGTTAGCAGGAGAAATGGCAACCGAAATGGGAAGAAGGGTTACATTGGAAGATGCAATAAGAAAATTATTGGAGGAAAGACATAATGCAAATAACGAAAACTCATCCAACATCAATGATGATAGAGAAGCTTTTTTAGCTTTGTTAGATCAAAAAATTGAAGGTGGTCAACCCGAAGATTTTAAAGAATATAATTATGAAGATATAGGAAGTAATTGAGATGACAATCTTTATAGATACTGAAATTTGGATTTTTGCACAAAAGATACCAGATCGCTCAAATTTTCAGAATGCGATCGAATATAATAATGCTCTTAATTTCCATCAAAAGTCAAGCGAATTTTTAAAAAGGAACATTACCGAAAGTGAAATTTCAATGACTTATCATCAACTTTGCGAAATTTTTCACGCGTTAGCATTTAGAGGGAAAAAAGCTCCAGTTCCTATTGCATCTAAATACTGTAATCAACTTTTGTCTTCCAAGTTTATGCATTGGTATCAAGTCTTTGATAAGCATGTAAAAGAGGCTATAAAATTAAGTACGAAAAGCGGTATTCATATTTGGGATTACATCTGTGTATTACCGCTATATAGTGATGTCGAAATACTGTATTCTTGTGATGAACATTTTAAACATAAATCATTTGAGTCTTTAAGAACTAAGATTGTAAATCCTCTTGACATCTGGGTTAAACTTTAATGGTCATCAGTTGCTGCGGAAAAAAATATCTTCATATAATTGAGTTAATATATCAATAAACTATCCTATTTTTTTTATGAATGATTCTGAACTAATTATCT
>JAHLWJ010000145.1 GCA_019057975.1 Promethearchaeota archaeon
TTCATTTATCTCTTACAGAACCATAACTTTTTATAAAATTCAATTCAGCATTACTAATCTATTCAAAGGTTACTAAAATTTATAAATATTTAATTCAAGTCTCCTTCTATTTTTTAGTTAAAATTTATTTTTGCTTTCTTAATTTAGAAATAATTCTTCAAGGGAAGTTTCAACTTCCATTACTTTCATAACATCATAATTACTTAATATTTTAAGGAGGTCTCTATAGTAAGATCTATCTTTTAAACAGATAAGAATTTCGTTTTTTTGATCATTGATATCTTCTATAAAGGATTCGTTTTGTAATTCTGAAATTAGCTTTTGATTTTTCTTTTTTAGAGAAATCTCGATCTTTATCTCAGATTCTATTAAATTTTTAATTTCTTTTTGTGTTCCAATATTGAGAATTTTTCCTTTACTTATAAATGCAATTCGATCACACAATTTCTCAATCACAGATAAATCATGACTCGTGAATACGATCGTACCATTAAAATTTTCGATAATATCAACAAAGAGAGATATAGTCCTTACATCCAATCCCAGTGTAGGTTCATCAAGAAATAGAATCTTACGTTCTAATAATAATGTTCGGCACAATGCGAGTTTCATTTTCATTCCACTTGAGAGTTTTTCTACATATTGATTAAGCCAATTTTTGATTCCAAGTAATTTCGCCATATCATTAATTTTGTGTTCATAATTCGGAACTCTATATAATTTGCAGAAAAATTTTAAATTATCATAAGCGGTTATTCTATAATAAAGCATCTCACTTTCTAACATTAAAGCCACTTTTGACTTAACCTTATTAGGATGTTTCAATATATTATATCCATCAATAACTGCGTAACCACTGGTTGGCCGAAGTAATGTAGTTAATATTTGGATGAGTGTAGTTTTTCCCGCTCCATTTGGTCCTAGAAGGCCAAAGATCTCACCCTTTTTAATGGAAATATTAACATTATCTAATGCTTTTATATATTTTTCCTTTCCCTTTAAGTAAAATATTTTTGATAAATCAAATGTTTCAATTATATATTCTTTCATCTTTTTAATACCCAATAATTCCAAATTTATTATAAACTACTTTAAAAATATAGATACTAATTAATGGAACAATTATAGTTGTGATTATTAAGATAATAAAATGTATAGGGTAATTCGATATTGAAAATATTATGTTATCATCAATCCATATTATTCTGAGAATGTCAAAGATATAATAAAATGGATTTATTAAAATAATTCCCTGAATTATGTCTGGGAAGACCTCAAACGGATATGTAATACAACTGACATAAAATACGATAACAAAACCAACGGAAAAGATACGCCAATAATTTTCTTCAGAAATAGCAAAAACGCCTAAAAAGAGCCCAATCCCGCTAAAAATTATGTCAATTAAAATATAAATACCGATTGTAAAAATTAAAGTTAAAATTGATATGGGATATATTAAATAGCTAATTATAAGGAATACAACAAAAGGTAATGCTATAATAATTAAGTGAGAGAAAACAATACCGAAAAGAAGATGCAGCTTGTTAAATGGGGCAACCATGAGCGCTGGCAATGTTTTCCAGAATTTTTCTTGACGAAAATCAGTAGGGAAATCGTTGATTATCTTCCGAAGTAATTCAATATTATATGCTATAAAAACAAAGATAAAATAATTGGTCTCGTTCCAGCGCCCGAAATGAGCACCTAAATTAAAAAATCTCCATAAAACAATAAGTGATAGAAAAACCAACATAAACGGCCCAACCATGGAGTAAATAAGATTAAATTTAAACCTAAGTTGAATCTTCATATTTTTTTCTGCAATCGTAAATATACTGGAAAAATTGCTCTTATAGAAATTAACAGTAAAGATCTTTTTTATGTTTTTAAAGTTAGTTTTTTTCTTTTCCAAATCATAATTAAAAATACAAAATGAAATTAAAGATTTCTTATATTTCGTTCTAAATATAGAACAATATTACTACATAAAAATTTTTAATTTTTAAATTTGGAAAGTATTAAATTTAGCTTTGTATTGCATAACATAGTGATTAAAACAGGATGAAAAACAATTAAAAGTAGTCATTTTAGCATTTATTTGAAAATAGACCATGGTGCCCCAAGGAAATAATCCAAAAACGTTTGTTTGAGAATTCTTAAAAAGTCGAGTTGATTTTATTATAGATAAAAATATTCCTACTAAACTACTCATTTCAGTAGCACCTGATGGATATTTAAAGAAAATAAAATTGAATAAATAAAAATTGAATAAAATATGTTTGATAAAATAACCTTAATAATACCAACTCATAATAGACATCACTATTTAACTAGAATATTGGAATATTATAGTGATATAAATTTAAGAATTTTAGTTGCGGATTCTTCTCAAAATGAATACACTTTTAAAGATAAATATCAAATAGACTACTTCCATTATCCAAATTATATGCCTCAAAATAAATTAGCAGACATAATTCAAAAAGTAAAAACTCCTTATGTTTTTATGTGTGCGGATGATGACTTTATTATACCTAAGTCAATCGAAAAATGCGTTAAATTTTTAGACAATAATAGTGATTATTCATCAGTTCAAGGAATTTATTTCAGATTTATATATGGAAAAAAAAAAACTATGTTTAGTCTAATGTACACTTCTAAGATTAATTATGATCTTAATGAAAATTCTGTGGAAAAAAGATTAAAAAGATGCATGAAAAATTACATGCAAATGGTATATTGTGTCAATAGAACAGAAAATCTTAAAGATTTTTTTAATTTACCAAGCATTGATGACCTAACAATGGTTGAAATAGCAATATGTTTAATTTCTGTAATAAATGGTAAACATAAAACATTACCCATCCCTTATGGTGCTCGGGAGGTTATTAAAGGATCTGCTGGAAATACAACTAAGAGATTATACCAAAAATTTAAAGATCAAGAAAAAATAGATACTTTTAATAAATTTATTGATATTCTATCATATTATTATTCAAAAAAAAGTGATATCTCAATAGAAAAAGCAAAAAAATTCGTACAAAATGTTATAGAGTTAAAAATTCGAGAAGAAATTAAGAAAAAAAAAAGAATGGAAAAACAAGTCCAAAAAATATCTTATCCAATAAAAAAATTTTATAATATTTTTATAAATTTATTTTTACTACACCAAAAGATTAAAGATATTAGTTTAGGTTTTTATAATTTTATTTTGAGCATTAGATTTTTTAATATTGTTTTTAATAAGAAATATTATTTTAATTTTGAAAATCCAAATTCTAAATATTTTGATGATTTTGCACAGATAAGAAGGTATATCTCTTTGTATTCAATTTATACTAATTCTTGAAAAACTAAAGATAAATAAACTTATTAATAATATAGAATTGATTAAAGGGACAATATATCTGTTCCAAGGTCTATGAAATGCTTCATTAATTTAAAGCTCTTTTATATAAAAATAAATTAAGATTTTTGTTTGATTGACTTTAAATCTAAGTTTAGATAATACTTTTTCTTATCTAAAGGTTTAAAATTCGTCTAAATGATCTCAGAAAAAATTTATATTTTATTTAAAAGATTAATAAATATACGATTATTATTAATTCAGATTTATGAATTGGAAATGTCCAAAATGAAAGTCATAATATTAGCTGGTGGATGGGGTACAAGGCTTGGTCGAAGAACGGAATTAATCCCAAAACCAATGGTGAATATTGGCAATAGACCTATTATATGGCATATAATGAAAATCTTTTCGTTTTATGGTTACAACGATTTTATTATTTGTTTAGGAGTAAAGGGTGAAGTAATAAAAGATTATTTCTATACTGTTGATATGAAAAATAATGATTTTACTATTGATTTATCTTCCAAAAAAGTACAGTTTCATGGAAATGATATAGGAGAGAAATGGAAAGTAACGCTAGTAGATACGGGATTAAATACCCTGATAGGAGGGAGAATAAAAAGAATTGAGAAGTATTTAGATTCTGATGTAAATATGATAACATACGGAGATGGCGTAGCAGATATTAACATTAACCATCTAATTGAATATCATAAATCTCATGGAAAAATTTTAACAATTACAGGCGTTTATCCTCCTGCGAGGTTTGGTGAATTACAAGAGAAAGATGGTGAAGTTATATCTTTTAAAGAAAAACCCCAAACTTCTGTAGGATTAATAAATGGAGGATTCATGGTATTTAATAATAAATTATTAGACTATCTCACTCCTGATGAGGATTGTGGCTTTGAATATGGAGCACTAGAGAAATTAACTGAAAAAGGAGAAGTAATGGTATTTAAACATGCTGGCAATTGGGAATGTATGGACCATGAGAGAGATGTTACCCATTTGAATAGATTATGGAACTCAAATCAAGCTTTTTGGAAGATATGGGATTAAAATTTAGAGATTTTTTTGAGGATAAAACAATATTTCTAACGGGGCATACAGGATTTATTGGCTCCTGGTTAGCAATTATGTTAAATGAATTCGGAGCAAATGTAGTAGGATATGCTCTTCCACCTTATACTCAGAAAGATAATTTTGTAGTTTCTAAACTTGATCAGAAAATCACTAGTATAATAGGAGATATTCGTGATTATGACAATTTAAGTAAAATGGTAGAAAAATATCAACCCGAAATAATCTATCATCTTGCTGCTCAGCCTATTGTAAGGAGAGCCTACTCTCTTCCAAAGGAGACATATGACACTAATGTTGGAGGAACTGTAAATATATTCGAAAGTTTTAAGAAATGTCAAAGTGCTAAAATATTAATAAATTTTACAACTGACAAGTGCTATGAGAATTTAGAAAAAGCAGAAGGTTATAATGAGGAGGATCGTCTGGGGGGGTATGATCCTTATAGTTCCAGTAAAGCTTGTTCTGAGTTAGTTACATCCGCTTATCGAAATTCATTTTTTAGTGAAACTACAAAAGGAAACCTAAAAAATGTATCTTCAGTGAGATGTGGAAATATTATTGGTGGGGGAGATTGGCAAGAAGATAGGTTGATTCCAGATTTAATGAGAGCAATTAAACTAAATAAAGAGTTTAATCTAAGAAATCCAGATTCTGTAAGGCCATGGCAGTTTGTTTTAGAACCTCTACGAGGTTTTTTAATATTAACAATGAAAATGTGGAACAATGATGAGAAATATTTAGGTGCTTGGAATTTTGGACCAAAAAAAGATGAAATTATTACTGTAAAAGAAATTATTGAGAAAATTTTAAATTATTTAGATAAAAGTAATTATCCCATACATTATAATATAATTAAAAACGGATTACATGAAACGAAATTATTAATACTTGTCATTAATAAAGCCATAACCCATTTAGGATGGAAACCCGAGCTAAATATTGATGAGTGCATAAAGTTTTCATGCGATTGGTATATGGAAGAAAATGTGGATTACAATTTTATTGTAAATCAAATAAATGATTACTTTAATAAAATAACTAATTAAATGTTGATTAATGAAGTTTGTAGAAACTAATTTAAAAGGTCTTTATATTATTGATTTAGAAACGATTCAAGATGATCGAGGTAAATTTCAGAGAATTTTTTGTATGGACGAGTTTAATCAGATACATCATGAAAAAAAAATCGTACAAATCAATCACTCTTTAACTAAGAAAAAGGGTGCTGTACGGGGATTACATTTCCAATATCCTCCAAAAGCAGAGATAAAAATAATAACTTGTTTGAGTGGAAGTGTATTTGATGTAGCAGTGGATATAAGAAAGGATTCTCCAACTTATTTAAAATGGCATGGCGAGATCTTGGCATCTGAAAATGAGAAAATGATCTATATCCCTGAAGGATTTGCACATGGTTTCCAAACTTTAAATGAAGATTCAGAACTTTTATATCTTCATACTGAATTTTATAGTCCTGAACATGAAGGAGGGATTAGGTTTGATGATCCAAAAATAAATGTTGAATGGCCATTGGAAATTACAATGGTTTCAAATAGAGATAAACAATTCAAATTATTAGATAAAAGCTTTAAGGGATTGTATGTATGAAATGTAGGTTCTGTAATCAAGAGTTAAAATTTCAATTTATAGATCTAGTTAATTCACCTCCATCAAATTCTTATTTAAATAAAGAAGAATTGAATGACCCTGAAGTTTTTTTCCCCATTAAATTGTTTGTCTGTGAAAATTGCTTTTTAGTTCAAATTGATGAATATAAGAAATCTAATGAAATTTTTAATGAAAAATATGCTTATTTTTCTTCTTTTTCAAAAAGTTGGTTAGCTCATTCTAAGAATTATGTTGAAATGGTTATAGACCGATTTAGATTAGATGAGAAATCTTTTATAATAGAAATTGCTTCTAATGACGGTTATTTACTTCAATATTTTAAAGAGAGAGATATACCCTGTTTAGGCATAGAGCCCTCTTCAAACACTGCAGCTGTCGCAAAAGAAAAAGGAATAGATGTTATTGTAGATTATTTTGGTGTACCTCTAGCAGAAAATTTAGTTGAAATGAAAAGAAAACCTGATTTATTATTAGGAAACAACGTATTAGCTCATGTCCCGGAGATTAATGATTTTGTCGAGGGTTTAAAAATAGCACTGAATGATAAAGGGATAATAACAATGGAATTTCCACATATAATGAATTTAATTGAAAATAATCAATTTGACACTATTTATCATGAACATTTTTCATATTTCTCATTTCTAACAGTTAAATCGATATTTGAATATCACAACCTTGAAATTTTTGATGTTGATGAGATTCCAACTCATGGAGGATCATTAAGAGTCTATGCTAAACATAAAGAAGATAACACTAAAGAAATCTCTTCTAAGGTTCAGCAACTCTATGATTTAGAAATTTCTAAAAAGATGAATAGCCTTGATTTTTATAAAGGGTTTCAAGAAAAAGCTAATATTATAAAAAATAACTTATTACAATTTTTAGTTGAAAAGAAATTAAAAGGGAAAAGAGTTATCGCATATGGTGCTGCTGCTAAAGGAAATACTCTACTAAATTATTGTGGAATAAAAAAAGACCTTATTGAATATGTTGTTGATTTATCCCCTCATAAACAAGGTAAATTTTTGCCAGGAAGTCATATACCTATCTTAAATGAGGAAAAAATTAAAGAAACAAGACCAGACTTTATTATCATTCTACCTTGGAATATTAAGGAAGAAATCATGAATCAATTAAATTATATAAGCAATTGGGGTGGAAAATTTGTAATTCCTATTCCTAAGGTGAGAATAATATGAAAATACTTGTTACTGGAGCAACTGGTTTTATAGGTAAATATGTGATTAGTGAATTATTAAATTTCAAAAAGCACTTAATTATCGCTACAGGGATTGAGCCTAAAGAAGAGCTAAAAAAGTTAGGTTGGACCGAAAATGTCGAATATATCAATTGTGATTTAAATGAATATAAACAAAATTTTTTCAGTTATTTTAAAGAACCAGATTTATTGATTCATTTAGCCTGGCAAGGGTTGCCCAATTATAAAGATTTATTTCATTTTGAGAGAAATGTTCCTTCTAATTATAATTTCATCAAGAACATGATTGAAAATGGTCTTAAGGATCTTTCTGTTATAGGCACTTGTTTAGAATATGGATTAGTTGAAGGTAATTTATCAGAAGAAACTCAAACAAATCCAGATACTCCGTATGGTGTAGCAAAAGACACTCTTAGAAAATATTTAGAACAATTAAAAAAGAAATATGTTTTTAATTTTAATTGGATACGCTTGTTTTACATGTATGGAAAAGGTCAAAATCCTAAATCTCTTCTACCTCAACTTGATAATGCTCTAGACAACAATGAGGAAATATTTAATATGTCAGGAGGGGAACAAGTAAGAGATTATCTTCCGGTAGAAAAGGTAGCGGAATTTATAGTTAAAATTTCTCTTCAGAATATGATTATGGGCATAGTAAATTGTTGTAGTGGAGAACCAATCACAATAAAAAAATTAGTAGAAAATCATATTAAGAAAAGTGGAAAAACAATTAAATTAAACCTTGGTTATTATCCATATCCCGATTATGAGCCTATGGCTTTTTGGGGGGATAATACGAAATTAAAATCAATTTTAGAAGAATGGGAAAATAATAATGAATGAAATAAGAAAATTTGAAGAAGATAGAGTTAAAAGAATCGAATCTTATAAGAATAAAAAAGAATTTATTAATTCAGGAAAAGACTTCTTAGAAAAATCCTTGTATCAAAAATATTCTTATAATTTTTCTTGGTTAGGTAGACCGATAATACAATATCCTCAAGATGTTATTGCAATACAAGAAATTATATGGGAAATAAAACCTGACCTTATAATTGAGACCGGAATTGCACATGGTGGTTCATTAATTTTTTATGCTTCTTTATTAGAGGTAATTGGAGAGGGAGAAGTATTAGGAATTGATATTGAAATTAGACCACATAACAAAGAAGCAATTGAACAACATCCAATGTTCAAGAGAATTACTATGTTAGAAGGAGATTCAGTTTCTAAAGAAGTCCTCGAACAAGTGAAAAAAATTTGTGAGAATAAGAAAAGAATTGTTGTTTTTTTGGATTCAAATCATACACATGACCATGTTTTAAAAGAACTTGAAGCGTATTCTCCTTTTGTTTCGGTAAATAGCTATCTCATCGTATTTGATACAATAATAGAGGATATCCCTGAAGAGTTATCCAGTCAGAGACCTTGGGGCGTAGGTAATAGCCCTAAAACTGCTTTATATGAGTTTTTAAAAAATAGAGATGATTTTATAATTGATAATACTATTGATAACAAACTCATTATAACAGTTGCTCCAGACGGATACTTAAAAAAGATTAAATAAAGTTAAGAAAGAATGATAGAGAAAAATAAATGTCCAGTATGCGGAAATAAATCGTTAATTTCAACTGTTTATAGAAAATATATTCCGGTAATGCAAAATTATGTCTATAAAAGCAAAGAAAAAGCTATGAATTCAAACAAAGGTGAATTTTCTTTAGAAATCTGTGATAATTGTGGATTTGGTTTTAATTCAAAATTTGATAATTCACTTCTAACTTATGATGAGGGTTATGATAATTCGATTCCATCCTCGGTATTCCATTCATATCATTTAGATATTGTTAATTATTTAAATCAAAATTATCCTATTGAAAAAGGTTTTATAGTAGATATTGGTTGTGGTAAAGGAGAATTTCTGAAAACTTTATGCAAACAATTCCCTAAAGCCACGGGACTCGGTATAGACCCTAGTTGCGAAATCAAAGGACATATAAAAGAAGATGAAATAAAGAATGTGAAATTTATTCAAGACGTCTTTAAACCTGAATATATAACCCATCGTCCTTCACTCGTAATTTGTCGGCATATTTTGGAACATATAGAAGAGCCCGTTGATTTTTTAGAATCGATTAAACAATCTTTAAAATTATATTCCGATACCCCATTTTTTTTTGAGATACCAGATACTGAGTGGATTATTGAGAATGAAGCATTCTGGGATTTTTGTTATGAACATTGTAATTATTACAGCATCTCAAGTTTTTCAAATCTTCTGAGATTATCTGGATTTAAAGTAATAAAAATGAAAAAAGGTTTTGGGGATCAATATTTATGGATAGAAACATGTATCAACGATGATGAAAAAAAGAAATCTATCAATTCTGCAAACAATAATAATTTTATTGAAAAAATATTAGCGTATTCTAAGAAAGAAGTTAAGAATATACTTGCAATCAAAGAAAAACTCAGTAATTTTAAAACCGAAGGAAAAATTATAGCAATTTGGGGAATGGCAACAAAAGGAGTAGTTCTTTCAAACCTTATAGACGAGGATTTAAAAATCATTGATGTATGTATTGATATAAATTCAAATAAGCAAGGAAAATTTATTCCATTATTAGGTCATGAAATTGTAGCTCCCGAACGTTTAACTAATTTCAAGAATGAATCACTAATCATAATCATCATGAATCCTAACTATACAAATGAAATAAAAGAAGAAGTAGCCGAATTCTCATTGAAAGCTAATTTTTATAATGCTTCCGATTTGACTCACTAAATCAAATGCAATCGAAAAAAAAAATATTAAAGTAAGTGTTATTTTAAAATAAAAATATCAAATTGAAAGAAATCCGTCCAAAGAATGTGAGTTTAAATATAACAAAATTAAAGAGGTTTTTAGGTTCGGAACTAAAATGTCTCTCTTTACTGGAAGGCTTAAAAGATATGAAAAATCGCAGATACTTATAAAATATTAATATCCTAATCTAGTATTTTATGATTTTAGATAATTAAATCTTGTAAATGGTTTCTTCTTTTGAAATAATCAAGTAGAGAATCCCTTCATTATCTGTAAAATCTTTTAATTATCCTTACTATTCTTTTAGCCGTCTGACCGTCCCATTTTTCGATATTCTTTCCCCGTTTATATTTATTGGAAATAATTTCTTCTATGTATTTTTTGGCTTTCGCTAAATCGTTTCCTATTATTGTGTTAGTCCCTTCGTCAACGGTAATAGGTCGCTCAGTGCCTTCCCTGGCCGTAAGAATTGGAATTTTAAGATACGAGGCTTCTTCTTGAATCCCTCCTGAATCGGTAAGAATTAATTTTGAGTTCGTCATTAAGTTCAGAAATTCTAAATAACCAATAGGGTTAGATAAAACAATATTTAAATCTTTAATATTTTTTTCGAGATCGAATTTTTCGAGATTTTTTTTAGTGCGGGGATGTATAGGGAAAAAAACCTTAATTTTTTCCTGTAAAAAATTAAGTATATTCAACATTTTTTCCAAATTCTCTTT
>JAHLWJ010000652.1 GCA_019057975.1 Promethearchaeota archaeon
AGATTTTTTAAATAGGAGAGGTTTAATCTTTCTGATTTTTGGTATATTTGGTATTCTGCTGAAGGAATTTTTTTATTTTTTAATTTTTTTTACAAAAAAAGAAGGATTTTTAAAATTTAAGTAGAATATAATATAAAGGATATAATAATATATTATTATAATAATATATTATATAATTTTTAATAATATTATTAAAAGGGGGTTAAATTATAGATATTGAATTTGAATCTGCCGTACCTCTATATATTCAAATAAAGAATTATATTAGAGAAGAGATAAAAAGTAATGTATTAAAAGTAGGAGATAAAATTCCATCAGAAGAACTTTTGTGTAAAAAATTTCAAGTAAGTAAAATTACTGTTATAAGAGCATTGAGAGATCTTGTATCCGAAGGTCTGATTGTTAGGAAACAAGGAAAAGGAAGCTTTGTAGATAATCCTAATTATGAGCAAGATTTTAATAAATTCGTAAACTTTTCAAATATTCATACCTGGCCCCCAATTAAGGCTGAACATAAAATCTTAAAATGGCATTTAATTAAACCTCCTAAAGAATTTTTAAATAAAGCGAAATTATCTAAATACAGTAATGTGTTAGAAATAGTCCGTTTAAGAATCCATAAAAGGGAACCAGTGGCATTGGACTATACTTATATACCCGAGAATATAATCCAATATTTTAAAGATAAAAGAAGCTTATTTAAAAGCAAATTTGTCTATGATATTTTTAAAGTAATACCAGATATTTTTTTAGATAATTCACGGATATCTATAAAACCAGTACTGGCAGATAAAATTCAAGCTAAAATATTGGGAATTTCCGTTGGGGACCCTCTATTACTGTGGGAGAGGATTACTTTTTCTAAAGATAAAAATATTATTGAGTTGTCGAAATTTTTTGCACGTGGAGACAAATGCAATTATTACCTAGAATTTCATAAATAAGATGAGAATAATATATTTTAATATTTAATGTTACTAAAATTAAATCTTTACGAAATAAAAAGAGAAATTTTAGACTTTATTTTTCTTATAAAAAGAGTAAAAATATAAAACCAGTAAATGCCTTTTAAAACCCGCTTTCTAAAATTATTTTTAAAATATAAGGCAAATTAAAAAAGTAAATTCTAAAGAATCTATCACAAACAAGAAATTATTAAATTGTTTGGGATAGTATTTGCTTAATGAAAGGAAAAAGGAGGGTAGTTATTATTTTGAAAAAATGGCAGAAAATAAATAATGTTATCGGAGAAAAAATTTATAATGTACAAGGATTTTTACTATTCATAACATTATTGGGTATTGCAATTTTAGTATTTATTCAAGTAATCCTTCGTTATGTCCTCCATCATCCATTAATGGGTATAGAAGAATTACTTCTTTTCCCAACTATTTGGTTATTTTTCCTGGGAAGTGCTAATGCATCTTTAGAACGTAGTCAAATCAAAGCTCAAGTAATTGATATATTTTTAAAATCACCTATGGCTGTTAAAGTTTTCAGAATTATCATGGGAGTTGCTTCTCTTGGTATAGATTGTTGGCTAACTTATTGGGCTTACAAATATTTTCTCTATTCGATTCGTGTGCATAAATTAAGCTCAACTTTATACATTCCATTAGTATACGCTGAGTGTGCCGTTTTCATAGGCTTTTTCTTAATGGGTATTTATATTTTTATTGAAACAGTGGACTACATAATTAAGCCATTGTCTGAATTTGAATTAAATTCCAATAAATAGTTTATTATAGCGAATAGGAGAATAAGAAGAATATGATAACAATAGTCCTTTTTGACATGCTAATTCTTGTTATTTTGCTTACATTAGGCGTTCCTCTCTCTTTTTGTTTTGGTGGAGCTTTACTTTTTATGACCTTTTTTGCTAATATTTCTATGAAAGGCCTTTTATTATGGGGCTTTAATCAAGTAATAAATCCCATATTATTAACTATACCACTTTTTATTCTTGCAGGTGGCATAATGAGTGAGAGTGGAATTGCTAAATACTTACTTGATTTTGTAAATGCTTTTGTTGGCAGAATAAAAGGTGGATTAGGTGTTGTTGCTGTAGTGACATGTGCAATAATAGGAGCCATTTCAGGTAGTGGCTTTACAGGTGTTGCAGCGACCGGTCCAGTTTTGATTCCTCGTATGGAAAAAGAAAAGTACCCACGAGGTTATGCTACTGGGTTAGTTACTTGTTCCTCTATACTTGGTTTATTAATTCCACCCAGCACTATTATGATAATTTACGGTTGGGTAACTGAGACTTCCATACTTGCGTGTTTTCTTGCCACAATTGGACCAGGACTTCTTATAGTTGTATCTTTTTCTATTATTAATTTAATTTCAGTTCGTAAAATGCCCTTAACTCTCGAACCTCCGATGAATTTTAAAGAGAAAAGAAGAAAAATATTAGTTAGTACCTGGTATGCTATTCCTGCCTTATTAATGCCTATTATTATTTTGGGAGGCATTTATGGTGGAGTTTTTACTCCAACTGAAGCAGCAGCAGTAGCTGTTATTATTTCATTGCCTATAGGTTTTCTTATATACCGTGGTTTAAAATTGAAAAATTTTTATAAAATTGT
>JAHLWJ010000653.1 GCA_019057975.1 Promethearchaeota archaeon
AGGTGAAACTGTTGGATTAGTTGGAGAAAGTGGATGTGGAAAAACCACAGTAGCTCTAGCAATTTTAGGATTAGTAGAAAAAAATTCAGGTAACATATTATTAAAAGAAGAACTACTTCCAAAAAATTATTCGCGTATTATAAGAAAAAGTATTCAAATAGTCTTCCAAGATCCTGATGCTTCATTAAATCCTCAATCAAAAGTAGTAGATATCATTGCAGAACCGCTTAAAAATATATTAGGGATCACTAATAAGATCAAACTTCGAAAGCAGGTGTTAAGACTTTTAGAAGAAGTTTCGTTAAAGAAAGAGCATTTGGATAGATATCCACATGAATTCTCAGGTGGACAAAAGCAACGAATAATCATTGCCAGAGCATTAGCTTGCAATCCAGAGTTAATTATATTGGATGAACCTACTTCTGCCCTTGATGTATCTGTTCAAGCTCAAATCCTTAATTTACTTAGAGATTTACAAAGAACATATAATTACGGATTTCTCTTTATAACACATGATTTATCCGTAGTTCATCATATTGCTGATAGGATTGCTGTTATGTATCTTGGTAAAATCGTTGAAGTAGGTAATAAAAAGCAAATTTTTTCAAATCCCACGCACCCATACACAAAAGCCCTGCTTGCATCTCGTTCTGAAGTTAGTGAAGAGGATCGAGAAATTACTTTTGTTCTTTCAGGCGAGGTTCCGAGTCCAATTGCTCCACCTCCAGGTTGTAGTTTTCATCCCAGGTGTTATACTCAATCTTATAATGATTTATGTAAACGTGAAACACCTCATAAGATAGAAGTTGAAGAGGGACATTATATTTGGTGTGTGAACGAGGAAGTACTAAAAGACACTCATGATTTCGTCTTTTAGTAATTTTGATAAGATTGAATTCTTTTTTTTTATTTCTATCCTAGTTTTTCAAAATAATCTCTATAGCCTTTTTTCACTTCCTCATGTTGGTTGACCTCGACGCTTGGAGGTAATTCGATATATTGCTTCATTCTTTCTAAGTAAAATTGAACTTTAATTTCAAACTTAATATCTAAAAAAACGGGGTCTGGCAGATAACATGATCGACATGCAATCAGTCCCATAATTGCATTTCCAATAGGATTAACATGTAAACCATCAAGCATTAATTCAGAGTAGGTGTTTCTTTCGTTTTGATACAAAGCTGAAAAATACTTGTATTGATCGATCAGCGTTATTTGTCTTTCAGAACTTATCGTTCTTTTAATTTCCATGTATTCAGGAAATTTTTGAAATGTTTCTGACATTTGCTCATATATAGGATAATAGTATGTTTGAAGAATCGGTAAACAATCGATTACGTTCAATTTATCAATAATTTTTTCTATAGCAGCTCTATAATCATCAAGTGGCATTCCTGCATTGGCGTCATTACCACCTATGGTTATAAAGGTAATATCCGGTTTGTAGTTAATAACATCACGATCGATTCTTTTTAGTAGGTCTTCGACTGTTTCTCCATTAATCCCTTGATTTATAGTAGTTATATGTCTTCCAATCCATTCTCGGAAAGAAGCTGTTAGCCAGGAAAACCAATTAAAATGACCTAATGAGTGCCAATGAAGTTCGGTATTACTCGATCCAAAAGCAATAATGCGAATTGCTTTACTTGGTTCTTTTTTCCAATTTCTTGTTAATTGTTTGAGCATATTTAACTTAGACTCTTTAATTTTTCAGTTATTTTTTTTATTATCGCAAAACTAAAAATTATATTTTGAGTTTAAAATCCTATTATATATTTCTTTTGTCATAAGTTCATATCCAGATGAGTTAGGTAAAAGAATATAAAGAGAATCTTCTATTTTTTCAAGATTAAATGACTCTTTTTTTAAATTTCCTTTTTGAATTTTAAGAGTTGCTGTTGTGATTAATTTAGGAGTAAAACGAACGAATTTGGGAATAGCGTATTCTGGTAAACATTCTTGAAGCATAGAGTAAAATTTTGAAAACTTAAAATCATTAATAGACTTTGAATTGGTGATAAGCGAAACCATTCCAGCTCGCCCTTCTGTATTAGGTATTAATACACCATATACACAACTCATTTCAACTTGGTCAAAATCATTAATTACTGCCTCAACTTCTTCAGTAGACACATTTTCTCCTTTCCATCTAAAAGTATCTCCAATTCTATCAACAAATTGAGCGTGCTTATAGATCTTCTTAAAAATTTTTATTTCTTTGATAAGATCTCCAGTATTAAAAAAAATATCTCCATCCTCAAACACATTTCTGAAAATCTTTTTCTCATTCGAATTTTTATTAGCATATATGTAAAAATCATCTGTAATTATCTGTGCTATAAGAAGCCCCGCTTTACCTTCCTTTACTCTAATCATACAACCGTTTTCATCTCTGATAGGCTCATTAGTATCTAAATTATATTTCACAATTGCATATGGATTTAGGGTAAAACCAACGGTACAATTTAAATTGAAACGGTTTGCTAAATTTGGCGAATTTTTTTCAGTAGCACCATAGAATTCAAAAATTTGTTTAATTCCAAATCTTTTTTTGAAATCCCTCCACATTTCATTCCTAAGACCATTTC
>JAHLWJ010000654.1 GCA_019057975.1 Promethearchaeota archaeon
ATTATTCACCATTCTTTTCTTTGTTTAAAATTTGAAATTTCTTAACACTGTAATATATCGGCTTGCTCAATCTATCTACCGTTGCTACGATTAAATCTTTACGCGATCCCATGGCAACTCTAGACATTTTATCCAAGTCTCTTAGCTCTATAGGGGCACCTTCAAATACAGGATATATTAAAAATTTCGCTGAGTCTTTTTCAAAATCAGCACCTCTCTTGTAAACACGGAATTCAATACCATCTCCATAACCTGTCCTTACGAGATAACCTCTTTTTCGTAAATCCATGTAGATTATATATTTATGCCATAAGCGATCGTCAAACTGAGTGAAATAAATCAATAAACTTTCAAAATTGTGCAAGCTTTTATTCTTATCATTATCTTCCCATAATAGTATTCTATTTCTTTCACTTAGGAGTAATATTTCAATAGCATCAAAAACCAAAATGTCTTGTTTATCACTATTTTGCTCAATAGTTCCAATATAAGAAGTATTATAAAATTCTTCTAATCCTTTACTATCACTGATAATAACTTTATCCTTTTTGATTATTCCCTCTAACTGAATCTTTTCAGTTTTCTCATTTGATTCTTCAGTCATGTAATATTAAGTAAAAATTCATAATAATTAATGAATTTAACCCTTCTCTTCTTAATTTTAAAAAACAAGAAAAGAAGTTAAATAATTCATAAAAATAATTATCCCGTTTGTATTTATTTTTAATAAGATTATTATTTGAGTGAGTATCTATTAATCATTCATTTCACATAAATAATGTTTACGATTTGTTATGAAGGAACTACTAAATAAAATATTAGATAAATTAAAGGATGCTTCAAAAATCGCTTTCATGGGCATAGGGGAAGAGAAACTAGCTGATGATGCAGTTGGAATTTACATAATCAGCGAGTTATTAAAATATTCAAATGATAAATTCTTGTTTATTAATGCGGGTATTGATCCTATGGGTAGAATTGATGATATTATAGAATTTCAATCATCTCATCTTGTTCTTTTAGATACTTGCACTCTAGATAAACCACCCGGAACTATTGCAATAATAGAGCGTGAAAACATTCATGAATACGTTCCAATTTCATCACATACGATTCCAATTCATATTGTAATTGATTTACTATCTGAGAAATTACCAGGTATAAATGTCTTTATGATCGGATTTGTACCTGAAAGTCTTGAGGGATTCACTCAATTAAAGCTATATAAAGAAAATGAGTTCTCTTTTGAAGAAAGGAGTGAGGATGAGGATCTACCTTTTTTTGATTTCAATCTAACAGATACTATTCAAAAAGCAGCAGAAAGCGTAATAAAGATTTTAAAGGATATAATTACTATATTGTAGTTTTTAATTTCCTTTATCAGAAAGTTTCGAAATAAAATTCATAATTATTTCTATAACTTTGGTTACTTGTGCCTGTTCATCATGATTTAACTTATCTTTTAATCCTTCAAGAAATTCTATGACCTCATCAGCTTTTCTTATTTTTCTCAAATAATCAGAACCTTCTTTATTAAGTGATCCTCCCCATGCCATTATATACACTATATTTCAATAATTAATTAAATTAATATGAAAAATGATCATTATGAGTTTAAATAATTCATGAATACATAACTAATTAGTCATTCATCTAATTAAATAACCTTTCATTTATAGTTTTTTTATAAAAAATAGTCTAAAATCGAAATTTTAATGACTCGATAAACCAAGTTTTGTCTGAAAACATTTATTTTAGGTCAATTCTGGAAAAAATATATGTTGAAAATCAAACTAACTCTTTCTATGAAATTATAACAATTCTATCTCATAATTGCTATCTCAACTTAAGGTTTTAATAAAAATTACATGAATTTTTAATAATATCTTTTTGAATTTAATACTTTTGATAGTGTGTTTTCATGTAAAAATTTTATAAATGAATTTTTGATAAAAATAACTAATCGTTTAATTTAATAATTAAAGATTTATTTTATTAGAATTTGAACTGTTTTAAAATAGAGTGATTTGCTATGGTAATAGAAACAAACATTACAAGGATGTTAGGGATTAAACATCCAATTCTAAGTGCTCCAATGGGACCTTTCTATACTACTAAATTAACAGTTGCCGTATCAGAAGCGGGAGGGTTAGGTGTTTTAAGCCATGTTACTATACATGGAACTGTAACTATAGATGAAATGAAAAAAAGTATGGAATATGTTGTTGAACATACTGATAAACCTTTTGGATTTAATATAAGAACGGCTAGACTACAACCAGATGCTATAAAACTTTGCAGACAACTTCCGAGATTTATTATGGAGAATCCAAAAATAAAAGAACAATGCGTTTATTTAATTACAAGTGCGGGTTCTCCAAGACTGATATACAATAAACATTTTGAAAAATTAAAAGAAAGTGGATCGAACATCAAACATTTCCATGTCGCGCCTTCATTATATCTCGCTGAAAAATTGGTTAATAGTGGTGTCGATGGGCTGGTTATTACTGGAACTGAAGGTGGTGGGCATCAATCATATGAAAATATAAGTACATTGGTGCTATTACAACAAATAAGAAAACA
>JAHLWJ010000655.1 GCA_019057975.1 Promethearchaeota archaeon
ATGACCGCTATATTTATCGAACCGGTCTTACCTTTGCTGATATAGAAAATATGGGTGGGAGAGCCGGAATATTAAATATAGGAAAAAAGGGGAATTCTATTCAGAATGGGCAGAAGTTTGGCAGGATAATCTTCTTAGCCCATTCCCTTTTCTTTGAGACTAGCTATCAGAAGCTTTACTTTAACTATCTTCAAAATGATCATCATCATAAACCGGATAAGAATCTCTCCTCACTTAAAAAAACACTTCGAGCAGCAGAGACATTTGATAGATATTCAATTACTCCTTGTATGGGTAATCCTCCAGCTAACTTGAATAACAGTACCAGTACTATACTGGCCATTAACCATTTGGTGAAAAAGGAAAAAGACCTGCTTACTTTTCTCTTAGGATTATTAGTAAATCATAAAGATGAATACAGTTCAAATAAAATAAAGCAATACCTCAGGGAAATCAGTGCTACTTCTGCTGGTTATCAGAGTAAGACCGAGGTGGAAAAAGGTTTTTCAGGTTACTGGAAGTTCGATTTTGATAAAGATGATCTCGAAAAAGAAATAGATTATTGCCTGGATATATTAGTGAAAAACCAATTGATTATAGAAGAAAAAGGTGGTATTTTATCTCCCACTATTAATGGTATTTTGATCATAGCTAAAGGAATTGAGGTAGAAACCTATCTTCGTTTTAAGAACTGGATGAAAAAAAGTAAAAAGGGGGAAATCAGTGATTTAGAACTACTTATAGTTTTATCCTTAAGCAGAGATGAGAAGTGCTTGAAAGAAGTGGCTGAGAAAGAGTTGGGTAAAGTACTGCCAGAGAGATTAGTCAAGAGAATTCAGGAGAGAATAAAAGAGGATAAAGATAATCAAGAGGTGAAAAAACAAAAGATAGTATATGAAAATCGAAAAGTGGAAACCAGCAACTCGCACCCTGTATCTTGCATCTCCCCGCATGAAACTTCCATTTCTCGCCCGAACATGCGAAATACTAATGACCAAAGATTAACGACTATTTTAGAAATCTCCAAGCGACGTCCGGACAGAATTATTTTTGAGAGGAAAGAAGTTAAAGTTACTACCATAGGTTTTTCTTTATTATATCTATTAGCTCAACATAGAGGAGAAGTAGTGAACTATGAAGAAATTTTAAAGGAATTATGGAAGGGTGAAAGGGATGCAATTTATACCCGGATAAATTATCATATTTGTAAAATTAGAAAAGACATTTCGAAGGCAATAAATAATAAAAGCAGTTATGCAAAAAAGATTGGAAATATTGTTAAAATAGTCCCCGGCAGAGGTTTAATGTTAGATATTAAAGAAAAAGAATTAAAGTTAATTTAAAAGTTGGATTTCTCAATCCATATTTTTTATTTTTTTTCTTTATATTTTGAATATAGCTTACAAAACTCTTTTAAGCTTATCTCTAAATCTTCTCTGATTATTGTGCGTAAGAGCCCTTTAGGTATATCTTTATTTTTATGAATAGGGATAGTAGTCACTCTTTTTTGGTCTTCGGTTCTTAATCTTACATGGGATCCCTTCGTTCTAACAATTTTAAAACCCAAAGACTGCAAAAACTTTATAAATCCCCTGCCTTTAATTGTGGGTAATTTATGCATTTTTAACTATTTCCAATTCTCTAAATCCTATAAATTTATTAATTTCTTCAACATCAGTTTCTTCAAGACACATCTGAATAACTTCTTTTATGTTTTCTAAAGCCTCATCAATAGTTCCGCCATAAGTATGACAGCCTTTAAATAAAGGACAACTTACAATATAATAACCATCCTCATCAAGTTCAATAATTATGGGTAAATGTAATTTTTCCATTTTTCTCCTCTTATTATAACAAGATAACACTTTTTTATTAATTATATCATAAATTCAAGTATTTTATTTTTCAAAGTAAAACCATTTTATTCATCGATATTTCATCGGTAGAAATTCAGTTAAAATTCGTTTGAAATTCGGTAGAAATTCGGTAGAAAACTCGATACAGGAAATTTTTTTTATGATGTAATTATAGTGGCTAGTGAAATGCAGTAATGAGTAATGAGTAATGAGTGATAAGTAATAAGAAAAGAGGTAGAAATATATGCAAAGAGAAAAACAAAATAAACAGAATAAACCGGACGAAGAAAAAAAAGAAGGCTACATCATTGTCACTAACTACTTCTTAAAGAAATGGGTCAAGGTATTAGGGGTAGGTCCTGTCGTACTCTATGAGGAACTGCTTACTTACTGCCATAAAGGAAAGTATATCGCCTGGCCTACCATAGGTTCCCTTTGTCAACAGATGGGGATAGCTAAAACTACCTTACTCAGATACCAGGATACCCTGATTAAATTTGGTCTGATTAAAAATATAACCAGGGGTAAATCCACTACCGGTCATTATAGAAATAACATCTATCAGATTACCCCTCTTGAAGAGCTCACAGAGCATCCGGATCCGGGCAATATAATAGATTTCCTTGGTAGCAAAATGAAACCTGATAGGTATCAAAATGATACCTCTATTGGTATCAAAATGAAACCTGATTGGTATCAAAATGATACCTCTATTGGTAGCAATATGAAA
>JAHLWJ010000656.1 GCA_019057975.1 Promethearchaeota archaeon
CAGCTAATGTAGATCTCCGTTTTGAAGAAACGGAGTCTTAGCAGTTATTTGATAAAATAGAAAAACACAATGCTACAGATATTAGACTAAGAGAAGAATTTATTTTTTCTCGTCCAAAAATTGTCATTAGAAAAACAGGCCGTGAAATTGTTGCAACCATAGATAATCAAAATTATTATTATGAGCAGAGTCTTTTTAGTATATCTAAAAAAGATTTGAATTCCGTCCCAGATTTGAAAATGATTTTGGGAATATTAAACTCGAATGTCGCCAAATATCTATTAAAATCCAATCCATTTTCAAAAAAGGATACCTTTCCACAAATAAGACTTCATTGGTTAAAAAAAATTCCAATCCCAGTTATCAATTCTAGGGTTAAATCAAATAAGTTACTTCATGATAACATTGTTAATCTAATAGATCGGATGTTCGATCATTATAAACATTTCGTTGAAGCGAGAACCAACTCTGAAAAGATAATCATTCAACGTCAAATCGATGTAACCGAACAACAAATTAATCAATTAGTGTACGAATTATATGGATTAAATAAAAAAGAAATTGGTATTGTTGAAGAAAGTTTAAAGAAATAAGATTTGAAAAAGGGGAGAAAAAATGATATTGGATAGATTGCTTGAAGTTACTATTAGAATCTTTTTATAAAACAAAACCATTCTGTTTTTCAGGATGGTAATATCAATGGAAGGTAATACTGATTCAATTCCGATTGAGGACCCAATAATTGAACAGAAATATAAATGCATCGACCTAAAGGAGATTGTCAAGCACTATAGCCTATCCCCTTTAGAAATACCAAAGGGTCTTGATTTAAAAAGTTCTACATATGAAACTTTTACAAAAATGTTCCATAAACAAATAAGTAATTTCAGCGATTCCAGTGGTCTAATAGATTCTTTGTTATTAAAAGATGCAGGTCAATATCTTAACAAGTCTTTTTATGTTTTATTATGTTATAAACATCTACAAAAAGGCGGATACTATTCATGGTCAGAAGTAACAAAATATTATGTACGTTTTTATTTAAATATTACACTTGATAGAATTCAAGGACACGCTATATTTCATGGCGGAGGACCACGACTTGAATTGCTTAGGTCAAATTGGATCGCTCGTGAATATGAAGTTAGAAAAGCTAAACTGAAAGGAAGAGGTTTTCATGGATATATTTGGGATGTAACAAAAGAATATTACAAAGACCTAAAAATTAACGATGATATTTCTACAACTGAAAGAGATATTAAAATGCTATTCGACGATGATTATTATAAGCAGTTTATTGGTATATCTGACTTCCCAATTCGTCGAGAGGACTTGGAAACCAGAGATGATTATACATATGCTGCCCTAGGATTTGATGAACTCTATTACGCTCCAGGTGCTATGTCTCCCATAACTCACGCTTATTATGAAGGTGAAAAGAATTTCATCGATGACGAAATATTTTCTAGAGAAACAAGAGTGGAAGATTATGATGGGACGGGGATTGAAGAAAACCAATTAGGTTGTTTAATAAAGTTTGTAATAGACTTATTGGGGCAGATTTCAGATGGAATCTCAGGGAAGTATAATCCAATTTATTTTAAAAAAAGTTTATTTGAAAGATTAAAAACTAATCCCGATTCATTATCTACATTAACTTCATGGGTAAAAGAATGTAATATCCAAATCACTTAAATTCTCTTTTTCAAAAACTTTTTTATAAATAATTATAGCAACTCTTTTAAATTCAATTATAACAAAAATTTAATAGTTATTATGCAATATTCTCCATTAAATATTTGGGAAGAGAAAATTAATATGATAACATATAATGTTTTACAGAACAGACTTGATCAAGCAATAGAACATAATTTGGATGAAGAAATAATATTTCTTGCTGATTTAAATGGATTTACCAATTATACATATAAAGTTGAAGGTTCGGATAGAAAAATAGAATTTAGAAAATATATATTGGAATTTTTTGAGAGATGTGTTTATAAAGCAGATTTGGTTAGAAATGATTGGAAAATAATCAATATTGTAGGTGATGCTATAATTTTATCACTTCCTGTTACAGTAAATTATGATATAAATAGAACATTTTTTGATGTAATTAAAATAGCCAAAAAAATTGATGATTGGACGAGAAGCTATGGTCTATTATCTGTAAAATGCGCTATTGATATTGGATATATGACAGAAATTGTTCCATTTCGACAAGACAATGTTTCTTTATTGCCAAAAATGTATATAGGAACAGTTCTTAACAGAATAAGTAGGATGCTTTCAACGGGTCAGATTAAGAAAAAAATAAGAATCTCAGAAATATTATATAGTAGAATCAATAATTACTTAAAAAATGAATTTGTTCCATATAAAAATATCTCAAGATACCCTGAAGAAATACTTATTTACAAGAGTAAAAAATATTTATCAAATATTCCAACCTCACAAAACAATTCTTAGTTAAAAACCTACTAAATAATGATAAAAACGTTATATTTTTATACACCTTCTTTACCTCTTTAACCTGACTTTCGCAGTTGACCATATCTTCTTTTATTGATTAGAACACATTTC
>JAHLWJ010000146.1 GCA_019057975.1 Promethearchaeota archaeon
TTTAGAAATCGTAAATCTCTATAACAACGGGAAAAATTATGAAAATATATTAGGGGTCACTAGTGATTTTTTGGCAGAAAGATTAGATATACAAGAAAAAACGATTACAGAAGAATTAATGGTAATTGGAGAAAAAAGTTTTCTAATAGGTGAACCAAAGACTTATTGGGCAACGCCATTTGATAGAGAAACGGGGTTACTTGAAAAAAAAGAAACTATAAAGACCCATGTCTGGAAAATAACGGAGAATGGCAAAAAATTGGCAATAGCTTTATTAGGACCTTATAAAATCAAACGGTAATAAATTAATCTTTGATAATTTTTGCAATTTATTACATTTTTTGGATATAAATACTTTTTTATAGTTATAACCATTATATTAGATATATGAATAATAAAAAACAATATTAATCATTTAATAATAAACTTAATAATTGAATTAAAAATTGAGTCATATAAGAAGGTGAAGCTTTTTTGGAAAGAAAAAAATGCCAAATTGTACTAGTAGGACATTTACCAGAAAAATTAATACTCTCTATTGATAAAGAAACTTTCAATAAAATTATTTTCATAACTGAAAAAGAAACTCTATCAGGTACAATTGAAGCTAAAAAAGCATTAGATTTTTTAATTAAATACTATAAAAAAAGGATGGTTAAGGTTGAGAGTACTAACTTTTCCTTTCAAGAACAAATCAAATCAATAGCAGAACTGGTATATAAAATTATTCAACAAAAATTATTGGGATTCAGTGATATTACTGTAAATGTTTCAGGTGGATTGCGATTTATGGATATATGGTTTTATTTAGGTTGTTCAATTACCAATACGAAAATCATTCATGGTGATTTTATTTATAAGGGGAGAGAAGAAGTCGGTATAAATAATAATGTTGAATTAGTGAAAATTCCGCTTGATAACTTGACATTGCATCAATTTAAATTTCTTGAACTTTTCTTTGAAAACTATGGAGATATCAACGATTTTGTTAAGTTAGGATCAGAATTTGACAATACTCCAATATTGACTGACACTAAAGAATTTAATTCGATTAATGATTTAAAAAAAACTTTTGAAGGAAAAATAAGAAAAAAAATTTCACGTGGAGCAGTTAATGGATATATAAACAAATTAAAAGAAAAGTCAATACTTTTAATTGCTCCAAATCAAGAAAACAAACAAAAAACTAAAATTGGAATTAGTTATTTAGGAATAGCATATTTTTTAAATGAATTATATAACAGATATAGCAGTTAGTTTAAATAAATTCAAAAATCAAAGGAAAAATAAACGAAAAAAAAGGATTAATTTATGAATTTACAAGAACAAAAAGAACAATTAAGCGAATGTCTTGCTCATCATATCGAAATTTATAATATTAAAGGAGAATACAAGGTTAACACTCTAAAATAAAATGGAAGGTGGATGATTCATACTGCAATCAAGTAATGAGCCAAGTTCATTGTTTAATAATTTGGAAATTATTTCAGTTCCCTTAAGTGATCAGCAAAGAGAGAGATATAATCAGCTTTTAGAGAAATTAGGGCAGTTATATGTTAAAAATTATGAATTATTAGAAAAAAGATTACCTTCATTAATCCGTTTGATTTTAGAATGCTGTAATTTCTCGTCTTTAGTAGAAAAGTCAATAAATCAGCAGAGAACGCTTATAGGATATAATTATAAAGATTCATTAAAATTTTTAGAGTTAAAAAAAATACTTCAAAAATATAAAAAATTTAATATAATCGTGTTTGTCTCTTCGCCCGAAATAAAGAATAAATTAGAATCCTTTCTTAAATCTAAAACAAATGGTTATAATGAAAATTTATCAACAAATTCATGCATTAGGTATAAAAAAAATAGCTATATCCAAATTATTGAAGATGATAAGATAGAAAAACAAAAAGATCAAATAGCAAGTAAAGATCTTTTTATTCATTTTAATTTACCTTATCGATTTGAATCTTTTTATAACAGAATTATAATATCAATGCAAAAAAGAAATTACATTTTTATTACAGAAGATACCTTAGAAGAGAAGATCTGGTATGATTTTGAAGAAATAACTAAAAATTTACTAGGAAACGAATTGACTGATAAATCAAAACTTATGAAAGAAATTTTTCAATATAATGTTTCTCATCTCAAAATAGAGGAAATTAGCAAACATCTTAACGGATATAATAAAGGTTTTCCATTATTGGGGATTGTAGATTCCGGGAAAATAAGTAAGGCGGAAAAAATATTAATACAGAGACCTTTCGGGGAACATAACTCATCTCAAGAAATCGATTTGGTTCAAATAAAAAGACCAGAGATCCAATCTCAACAATTTATCTTAGACTTAAGTTCATTATTCCCTTATGGTATTCCCATTTTTGAATTGTATTCTATTTTAAATCTTTATGATTATAAGAATAAATATGGTTGGAATATCGATCAAGATGATATACGCTATTTGTTAGAAAGAGTTATTGATAGCATCGCGAGAGATGAAAATTTGACTGATGTTCAGATATCTAATAGAGCTGATATGGTTGAAGAAAATCTAATAAAAAAGGGATTTATCAAATATATCTCATCCTTAGGAAAATATAAAATAAAGGACAAATGTTTTCAATTAGGTAAGATCTTTATTGAGCATTTTTATGAATCTTATTCTGAATTTAATTCTAATTATTTTAAATCAATTATCATAAATATCTCAAGTATTCTTTTGAAATGGGTTAAAAAATTACCGGAGGAGGGTAATCTAAGTGGAATAAGTCAGTATGTTAGAGAGACATTTAAAGAACTTAACGTATTAGATCATTCGAAAATTATTGAATCATTAATTAATTTAGAGGAAAATATGGATAAATTAATTCTTGATTTAATAGAAGATATCTCCAGGTTTCAAGCAGATTTAATTAAAAGTAGGCATAAAGGAGAAAATCAAGAGACTCTTATTTTAAAAATCAAGCAAACGGTTAAAAAATATGAATCTATTTTTTCAATATATTCTGATAACATAGATGATATTGATAATTTTTATTTAAATCTAGATTCCTACTTTAAATCTATTGAAGAATTATCAGAACAATTATCAGATAAAATAACTTGGTTTATGGAAGAAAAAATCAAGAATTTAAATAGAGACTATGATGAGAAGATTAACCTACATTTTGAAGAAATTATTCGTCATTTGCTGGAGGTTAAAGATTTCTCATTTAACTTCAAAAAAATCATAAATTCAATAATTTTAAATCAAAAAAAATATATTGATTGGCTTCTTTCTGACTTAGAGGCGTTACAAAAAACTAAAAGCATTAATAAAGAGATTTATGCCTTATGGAACCACATCATCTATTCTGCTCTTGAAGAACCTAATAATTTTAAGACGATTTGCCCAATATTAATCACTTATAAACAAAACATAAGATTAAATTCAGATCACGTTGATGAGACTCCTTTTTCTGAATATATATTTGAATTTGAAACAAAAGAAAAAGAAATTGAAAGAGAGAAATCGAAAAAGAGACAAATTAATAATTATAAAGAAAGAAAAAAAGATGCGAGAGATGCTTTTCAAGAATTTGTTAAAAGGAAACGCTTAAGCAATCAAATAATCGATGATTCTATAAAAATGGTTTCTGAAATAACTGAACCTGCATATATTGTTCAAACTCTTTATGATTTTCTAAAAAACCATAAAAATTTAAACAAAATTTCTGACTTTTTTAAAAGTGGTTTTTTTGTGAGATTATATTGGTTTGTTTTTTCTTCTTTAGAAGGAATCAGATTTTTTATTCCCGGAGATAAGAGAATTGGACCAAAAATTACTTTAAAATTTAATGATGGTGAATTGGTAATGAATGAGTTAAAATATATACCTATCAAAAAAGAAAATGTGGGGTAAATATGAGTGAATTATTAGAGTTCATTAATTTAATAAGAACAGAAATATCTAAAAAAAAGCATTGGTATATGCTTCAATCATGTTTAAGAAAGGGTAGGTTCATATATTATTCAGATAATTTGATAGAACGCGCCATGTTAAATGTTAATTCAAAAGATAGCAAAATAATACCAAAATACCCTCAATCGCTTTATGAATTTGTCTATGAAAATGAGATATTCATTAAACAAATACTAGAATTGGAGGGATTGGTATTAAAGAAATTTTCTCATAATTTATATAATCTTCCCGATTTTAAATATGTCTATTACGCTCAAAAATTAGATGATCTAGAGGAAAATAAATTTATTTACGAATATAATACGATAACTCCACTCCATAGTTTTGTACTAGGATTAGTATTATTAAAGACTAACATGGGAAAAATTTTGATTTCTAAAAATGATTTTGTTGAGAAATTCATTCAAAATCCTGAAGATTTTTGTTATAGAGACATTGATCAAAAAAAGTTAGCCAAATTATTTGATATCAAGTTATTAGAAAAAAGTAATACTAGCTTAACAATATATCGTGAAAAGCTCTTTTCACTGATTAAAGACCTTATTAATAATGACTTTTTAGACGAATTTCAATCCGCAGTGGGAGAAGAATTAATAACATTATCTCCTGCAGCATTCATATGGAAAAACATGATTAATGAATATATTAAAAAGGAGGAAAATTATGATTAAAAGCTTTTTAAACCCTAATTTAAAGAAAATAAGAAAAATTTATTATTTTGTACATAATTTTGGAAAAATTTTCCATTCTGATCCAATCCAATTAAAAAATGGAAATGTTTTTTTTGGTATTAATGGCGCAGGAAAATCAATGCATCAAGATGCAATAAAAACGATTCATATTGCTGATGATAATTATATTAAGTTTAATGCTAACAGAAAAGGGACTCATTCAACTAATACGAATTCTAGTGATTATTTTAAATTATTTGAAATTGAAGTTAAACACGGGCCGTCTATTTTAGGTTTTCATTTTGAGACAATTGATTTAATTACAGATAAAATAATAGAAACTATAACATTCGGAGTAACTGCTAATGTTGACAAGAAGAAGTTTTTCGTTGCTAATGGTATAGATAAAGATAATCTAAACGATTTCATTATTAACGCTAAAGATGAGTCTGATTTCTATAAATTAATTAAAGAAAAGATTACGCCCGATAGTTTGAAACGTTTTACTACCATAAAAGAATACCATAAATATCTGCATCATAATAATCTGATATTTTATAATTATGATACTGAACAAGATTATTATAATTTTTTAAAATTGTTTAAGGATTGCGAGGAAATCATTCAAGAGGGAAAAGGTTTTCAAATTAGCACCCTTAAAAAATTACTATTCGTTCCAGAGAAGGATGAAGACCAGTTAAATCAAAATTTTGATAGTATCATTAAGACTAGTGAGCAGTTTATACGACTTAAAAAAGAGAGTGAAAATAAGCAAAAAGAGTTAGATTCTATTTCAGAACTTATAAATTCATATTCAAATCATTTTTCTCAGCAATTTTTTAGTAAATTTTTTAGAAATAAATCTAAGACACAACAAGAAATCGAGGAGCTAAAAGATGAAATAAAAGATTTTACAAATCAAATTAAAGATTTGAAAGTGGAAAATGAAGAATTTGATAAAAAGATATATAATATTGATGAAAAATTAGAACAAATAGAAGAAAAAGAAAAGATTTACCGTAAAATAGAAGATAATCATGATAAAATTTTGAAACATATATCAAGTAATAAGGAAATCCTTTTCCAGAAGGATGCGTATTTTCAAGAGAAAATTGAAACGCTTAAAGTAAAGATAGACGCTAAAGATAAGAATATCGAGACTCTTAATAGAAAGATTGGTGGAAAGAAGGCTAGTATATCAAGAGAGAAAACTGCTATTGATGAAGTCTATGAGCATCATGATAATTTTGATGAAGTTATTGATTATCAAAAACGAATAAAGAAAGAGAAGAAAAAAATACAAGAAGAATTAATTGGTAATAACAGCAAATTAGATGAAAACAGAGAAACAATACAAAAAAACAAGAATGTTTTAAAAACAATTAAAATAGAAACTGAAGAATTGATAGGTAATGTTAAATCAAATATTCCAGATACTTTTCTCGACTTAATTGCAGAAATTGAGCATAATTTTGATGAATTCACATTTTTAATAAGTCAAAAAAAGAAGGAATTACAATTTAGATTAGATTCTATTATATTAATCGAACAGGGAAGAGAAAAAGGAATTGCTCTTTTTGAGGAATTTGGAATTAAAAAGTTATTTCGCTATTTTGAAAAAGCATCTTTGGATCAAGCTGATATGCTTGAAACAGCATTAGGTTCATTTAAAGATTATTATATTGTAAAAAAAAGTGAACATAAAAGACTTATAGATTTCTTAAAAGACTTATCAATAGAGGATTTAGAAGAATTGAAAAATTGTAGTTTTTTAGTGGTTCCTGATAATTTTGATTTCGATCATATGATTTCTTTAGAACTTGAATTAGTTAAGGATTATATTTTGTCTGAAATAAAGATATTAAATACATTATCATTGAAAGAAAAAAAGTCCTCTGCATTTTTCGGAATTGAATCTCGAAAGGAATTAAAAAAAGAATTAGATAAAAGATTAAATTTTATTACTCAATTAGAACCTACCATAGAAAAATTAAAAGAAAATAAAAGAATAATTATCAGATTAGAAAATGAAATTAAAAATCTTAAAGGAAAAAATTCCAAAATTCTAGGCGGAAAGGGTTATGAAGAGTGGAAGAATCATTACTCTAAGGAAAAATCTAGGGTTGAAAATGCTCTAAATGAAATAAGTATAAAAATAGATTCTATAAAAAAGGAGAGAGAAGAAAAATCTCGAATGATTAAAGATAAAGAAGAAAATATTAAGAGATATGAAAAAGACATCTCAGATTATGAGGATGATATAAAAGATAGTATTGAGGAAAAAGAAAGAAAGAATAAAAAGTTAGAAGAACTCAAATCAACTTTAGCAAATAAGAGTGAAATTACGTCACAATTCCTTAAGACCAAGAAATCGTTTATAATTCTAATTGAGCAAGTTTCATTGCCGAAATTAAATAAAACAAAAAAAAATCTAAGACAAGAATTAGAAAATTGGGTTCATACATATGAATCAGATCTTTTAATTATTAAGGAAGTTATAAAGTCTGAACTTAAGTTATTTACAAAAGAATTGATGGCACTTTCTAAGGACAAAGGAAAAGCTCAAATATCCATTGAGAAGAACAAGGAAAAAATAAAAGAACTCAAAGTAAAGAAAAATAATTTGCTGAAATTTTTGGTTAGTAAAAAATCAGAATTAGAAAATTCTGAATTAAAAATTCAGACTATCCTTAAAGCAAAATTATTTGATGATTTTCAATGTTTTGACATAAATTTTAAAGATTGGTATGCAAAGAAATTAACTGAGCTAGAACAGAACGGAGGTCAATTTATAGACGATTTTTCTGATAGGTTTAATAAAGCTTTTCATTTTGTTTGCGAGGTTTTTGGATATAATAGTTTAAATATAAATATATGTGATTTAGAGGGATTGCCAGACATTAGAGAGATTATGAAAAAACTCCCAGGGGGTATTACAAAAAAATCACAAGTAGAAGTTGAGCGGTTTTTTCAAGATCAGATAAACAATTTAAAAGTAAATATCCTTAATACAGCCAAGGATTATTTGAAATACTTCAGAACTTTTTTTAGTTCGATTGAAGGTGAAATAAAGCGATTGCAGAATCAAAATAAAAATTATCAAAAAACTGTGGAAAACATTAAATTTGGCTCTATAAAGCATATCATTTTTAAATTTCAAAAGAACATTCATTTTCATAATCTTAAAGAATTAATTAAAAAACTGCAGAAGGCTGAAAAAGGAGACAATCTCTATAATCTTCTTGACATTCAAGACTTAGATAAAAGTTATGATCAAATTCTTTTTCAAAAAATCTTTCCTAAAAGACCATTTACTCGAAAAGATTTGTTTATTGTTTATAATTACTTTGATTTTTCTCTATCAAAAATTGAAAAGTCAGAGGTTGAAATGCCAATTTTTTCCTCTTCAGGAGGGGAGTCTTCGGGGATAGAATTCTTAATATTTGCAATTGCACTAAAAACATTGCAAAAAAGATCAGAATGCAAGAGAGGGGAATTATTTATATATCTTGATGAGACTGCAAAGTGGGACCCAAATAGTTTTAAAGAAATTGTCAACTTCTCAAAAAATTATAATCTCCGGACTATTTTTGCTCAAGTAGAACCCCCTAGGGAAATAAATGTCGAGGGGCTACAACTTTATCAAATCCATAATGCCATAGCAAATGAATTTAGACCTGAATTAATAATTCCCTCATCTCCAATTAATAGTATTACCTTAAAAGAGTGAAATGAAATTGCAAGAAATGATTTTATGTTTTTTTGGGAAATATCACTTCTTTCCTGAAAATGAATCTCAAATAAATGATATTAAAAAATTAGTTTACAAATTAAATGCTATATATGAATCAAATAGGATATATAATGGTGAAGTACAATTACATAGTAATCGTATCTACTCCTTACTTAAAAACATTCTAAAAGAAAAGATAAAAAATGTATCTTTTCTAAAAAACAATAAATTGAGATGCGGTTTAAGTGAAATCAAGTCAATTTGCAAATATTTAGACAAATTATTAAGAGATTATAAGAATCTATGGAAAGAAATTGATGAAATTTCATATGAAATTTTAGAGCGAATGGAAATGTGTAAATTAGTTGATACAAGAGCCATTTATCAACTATTTACATCAAACTCTAAAAAGGCACAAGTGAATATGATAAGAAAAAGACTAAATCAATTTGAACCAAAAACTTTCTCTAATGTTCATTATTTTTTAGAAAACAAATTTACTTCTACATCCTTTTTTATTTGGTCTAATTTTGAAATCTCTCTAATTCATTCTTTCAAACAAATGATTACAAATTATATAATTCAAAAGAGGTCTTTTCATTACTTTCCTCTATTTGGTGATTATAAATTAGTTAGTAAACATAATATTGTTGATAATTTGAAGGTTTTAATTGTGGAGAACTTAGATACGGCCATTAATTTATGTTTTTTAAACCATTTTGAGAATTATGATTTAATATTTTGTGCAGGTGGAAAAGTAAACGCAAGTGAAGCCTTTGCCAATATCATTCTCTTGGTAAGTAATGTATTTATTAATACAGAATTTTTCTATTTTGGAGATTATGATTATGAGGGATTTATGATATATTCTAGTTTGTTTGAAAGAGTCAATAAAAATGGTGTTTTTTTAGATTTTTTTATAATTCATGAAAATGATTATTTGAATAATCTATTCTTATTTGGAAATTCATTTAATGATAAAAATACTCAAGAAAAGAAGAAAATTAACAATTATATTCAATTTATAGATAATAGAAAACAACTTCCTAAAAAGTTATTAAAGATAATGAAATTAAACTTGAAATATTTTAGAGAATTAGAGCAAAATATTCTAATCTTTTTATAGTATGAAATTATTGGAAAAAAAGAAATTAGGCATATCTAATCTCGAGAAGTAAGTGATTAAATCCTCAAAACTCAATTCTTTTGACCGCATAATAAATTATTAGAAAATTATTAGGGGTTTTAATATTTTAAGACAAGATTTCTTTTTGAGAATATGAGTTCTTCAAAGAGTATTGATTTAGATTCTGATAATGACTGTGTAGTCTGTGGAAATGTTATTGAAAAATCAGAAAAATCAGTTAAACTCAGTTGTTTTAAGGCAAAATTTATATTCCATTTACCGTGTTATGAACTCTTTTTAAAAAAATTGCAAAAGGATAAATACACTTTTTCTGAAAAAACCCTTTTAGCAATGGATTTTGATGAAAAAATAGAAGAATTAGATATAGCAGAGAAAATGGGGTTTAATGACGAAATAGAAAATATCTTGGGTTTATTAGCGAAGGATTTACTTAAAAGTGCAATTTTACAATCTTTTGACGAGTTATCTTATTGTCCTAAAGTCAAAGAGTATATCGCTTTAAAATTTTGTTTTAAAAACATCTGTCAATTTGAACAAGCCTGTAAAATTAATGTCAATATTGCACCTCCTAATAAACGAACTCACAGGATTAATTGATTGTTGGATTTCTCTTAGAAATAATTTCATTATTTCAGGATAATTTAATATCATTATTATTCAAATTTTTTCAAAAATAATTATCTTATCGTTAATTGAGGAAAAATGAATTTTATTAATTGCTCAAACGACTCTAAGATTCCTTGCCCCTTTATTGCGATTGTTTTATTAATATAGATTTTTTTAAACGAAGAAAAATCAATTTCATTCAAGAAACCTTCCTCAGATAATTTAGTTAGATTTTCAATATCATATTTATTTAATGAGATTATAATTGGAATAGTATGAGCCTTATTACCAAATAAAGATCTTAATTCATTCCACGATCTCAAATTATGATGTAAGCATTGAACTCTTGAATCAGCCACAAAAATTATCCCATCAACACCATTTAAAGTTGCTGGTCGGGTACTAGCATAAAAATCTTGCCCGGTTGCGGTATAAACTAAACAATTTAAATTCCACTCAGCACCTTTAAAAGGTAATACGCCGAAATCAAAGAATAAAGTTCTTCCAACAGTATTATCTATTGAGGTTACCTTATCTTCTTTATTGAAATAAGCAAATAAGTATTTTATTGATGTTGTTTTTCCTGACATGGCAGGGCCATAATATACAATCTTAATCTGTAAAATTTTCTTTTCATAATCATATATCATATTCTATTCCTACCC
>JAHLWJ010000147.1 GCA_019057975.1 Promethearchaeota archaeon
CTAGAATTTTATCAGAAAATGGTAAGATTTTAGCAATAGAATTTCTTAAACGGACAAGTGGTCCAATGGACGCAAAAGTAGAGTTCAAATCTAAGAAAGAAATCTTAAAAGATCAGATTAAAACTCAGTTAGAATATAAATAATCTGAATAGTTATACCTCTTTGATTAAATTTCTATTTTTTTTTAAGTTCTTCAATAAAATTAACAATTAAGAATAATCTTTTGAATTAGTCGATTGTTTTAAATAAAACAATCATTCTAAAAATATGGTATCGTAAATGATCATTCTAAAAATGGAAAATCTTAAACTTTAAATCGATTTAACCTAATATTTTTATAAATATAAATATTTAAGTTCAAAAATTATATTTTATATTAATAAATGAAGAATTATCACCTCAATTAAAAGCCAGAGATTATTTAAATGAGCGATTTAACTCAAGAACAAGCCAGTAGTCTTTCTAAATTTCTTGGAAATATTACAGAACACACCGAATTAGAAGCACTTGCATTAGTTACAAATGAAGGTCTACGACTTGCTTTTTCATGTATACCAGATTACGATGTTGACCCCGATTTATTTTCAAGTTTAAGTGCTGTAGTAATGCAGAGTGGGCATGATGCGATCCAATCTTTAGGATATAACAATTTATTAGAAGTAGTTTTAAGAGGAAGTAATGCCTTTATTATCTTAAGTGGGGCTGGAAGATTCTTTTTAATGGGTGCTAGTAGAAAGATTGAAGATTTGGGCAAAATCGTGACCGTTTTTCGCTATTACGCTGGCGAAATCAGAAGTAGGTATCCAATTCAATAGTAATATTGATCTTTTCTGGCGTGGCGTCAGTTTTCTATTTTTTAGCTCATTTTCACTTGGAATCTGAGTTTCTAAAAAAATTTTTGAGAAAATTAATTTCTTTGAAGATTCGCGTATATATGGAGAGAATTAATCTTGTCGTAGTTATCGTATAGAATAATAGATTCGTCTTGGAGAGTTAAATTTGAAACAATTATTTCTCTCGTTTTTTTGTTGATTGAATTCTTTTCCAGAACGGGATCAAAATAAGATTTTATGGCTACATATCCTTTCTTAGCGATTGACTGTCTTACTAAGATTTTTAGGGCGCTAGTTAGTACTGTATTTCCACCTATTGCGTTGCATTCGTCGATTATTATTAAATCGTATTTGGTAGAAACTTCTGGAATTACGTAAGAGTCGGTCTTTCTGTCCTTTTTTAGCTTGAATTGGGTGAACTTTTGAGGTGTAATTAATAAAAAATTTACTTTTTCAAAAGCGGTGTAATCTATATTAAAATCTTTGTTTTTAGAAATAATTAAACAGGTATTAATGACTCTAAAATCGATATTTTTTAACAGTAAATTTATTTCTTGATCGCTCCACACATTTTTGATCCCTGTGATCCATTTTAATAACTTGATGTTTTCTTGGTTGTTTGCGTTTTTGTGTTGTTCAATTGAAAAATTAAAAGCCTTAGATTTGTCGTAGGTAGGGAAATACTGCCACACTTCTAACACGGTGTTTCTACGAAAGCCTCCGTATTTGCTGAGAACACCGCACACAAACTATAAAATTTAACAGCTAGTTCCTACCAAGTCGTGCCTTTAAATCCTTATAATTGGGATCTATATCATACGCTTTTTGATAAGATTTTCTTGAGTTCTCTAAATCATTATTGTTTTCAAGAGCTAAACCTAAGTTATACCAAACTTCAACATGGTTTGGTTGAATTTCAGATATAATTTTAAAGACTTCAGCAGCTTTCTCATAATTACTATTATTTAAATGATGTTCTGCAAATAAAAAAAACTCATTTAGATTGTTGTCTACAAGCACTTTTTTAATTAAAGTATCCATCTCACCATATTTAAAATTATCAAGTTGTCCCGTGCTTGTTTCTGCTGGATCAGGATATCTAAAAAATCTTTGATGCTCAATATAGAATACAAACTTAACAATATCCATAAGGGCATTTTCTAAATCTTCAAAATGCTTATCTAAGTCAAAATCACTTATGTTATTTATACCAATATACTCTTGTATATCACTGTGAATGAATGCATTTCTTTTTTTAATATATCCATTTTTAGAATAAATTTTCTCCCATATTGATTCAGCTATATTATCAACATCTATTCCAATCAAATTATAAGCAATCTTACACTTTTTTTTTTTTTGGAATACAGAAGCATCATTTCTCTTAGGTAAAATATCACCTAATGGGAAGTCAAGGTTTCCTCTTTCTGCAAAAATATCAAGAAACTGATATCTAAGAGTAAATGTTTTTAAGAACTTAACAAATAATCTTGATTCCAAATCGCTAATTAAGATCCTTTCTCGAGAAACCCATAGAAACAGACTACTAAGGTAAACCTCTAAAGCTGTTATAAGTAGTATATGCATAGTCTGGAAAATGAAAATATTCTTCATTTTAAAAAAATCTTTAGGTTTGGAGATTTTAACTAGTTCGGAATATAAAGCTATAGCACGATTTATATTTGTATTAAAAATAGTATAGAATTTACTAAAAACCAAGTGACTAGGAGGCCCCTCCAAAGAAAAAATAATTGCTCCTTTCTCTATTATGATTGGATCCTTATCTTCGACGAACTTTCCATCACTAAATTTAGCACTTTTGTCCATCTTTATTTGAACTTCTTTGATATCGAAAGAAAATTTTGAAATATAATACCTTTTAAGAAATTCCCAAAGTTTTGATTCATCCTTCAGCATACGAATAAAATAATATTCAAAAGTTATTTATTTTTTTATCTACTTATTTGATTATTTTTAAAAGTTTATATATTAAGCTACTCGAAAGTTGCTTCTCACAAACACTATTTTTTAAAGAGAAAAAACCCATTTTTTCTCTAGCTTGTTTTCACCACGACCAACTAAACCAATCAAGTATAATCTAGAACAAGCGAAGACTATCAATAAAATATTCATAGGTTTTAGTTTCCCTCATGATCTCATTCAAATCCATCACAAGATCTGCTTTACCTGTTCTCATGAAATACGCTTTTCCATCGCATACTTTTCTCACTTTAGGATTTTTATGAGCTTCAAGTATCCGATATTTATTGTAGTTAAACATGGATCTGATATATGCTGATAATTTTGGGTATTCGCTTTTCATAGCATGGTCAAGAAAATTTTTTAGTTTTTTCCTTGTTTTGGGATCGTATTGTTTGGGATTAATTTGTATGAATGTTTCATACTTAACATTACCATTCCCTTTGGATTTGATTTTAAATAATCTCGCAACAAATTTCGCGAAATCAATGTTAAATGAGTCAATACTGCTGATTAAAGTGAGCATATTGTACGCAATGGAAAAATTTTCATTATAAATCCTTTTAGCTTCTTCGGTCATTTCATATACATCAGCAGTAATTTCATTTAGCGTTGGCATTGACCTTTTTTTGATTCTTTTGATCTTTAAAATAAAAAATAGTACTTTAATAAGATTTTTCATATCGAAATTTTCAAATTGCTTGATCTCAGAAGTTAATATTTCTGAATATGCTTTAATCTGAGGAGCAAGAGCTTGCACATTTTTAGTATATCTTTCTCTTAGGTAATTAACATATACATCTTTAGATGGCAAGTCCTTAGGTTGGACTTCGTTGGCAAAAATCATTTCTTTTGATGTATCCATTTCGTTATTAAATAATTCAAGTTGGTTTTCTCCTCTCACATCTGCAAGAAATTTATAATACTCGTTTACTACTAATCTCATATTTGAGCGTAAATCCATATTGTTAAAATTAAATCCAAGCATGGAATACATGAGAACTACGCTAGGGTATCTTCCATCCAACCACAACAACACACCCAGACCATAATTTTTGAGGTCTTCTTGAAAAATCTCCAATTCCGCATTCAAGGTTCTAATTGGGATATCACGAAGTTTAAAGAAACCTTGTACTAGATAGGGAAATTTCTTTTTTAAAAATTTATTAAGAATCTTACTTATTATTTCTTCAACATCCATCAAATTCTCACTAAACCTGATTGTTAAATACTATTAAAATTATGTTAGATTTCTGAAATGTATATTTAAATAATACCTCACAACTTTAAAGCATAACCAATTTTGCTACAATACTACTTATGTGAGGTCGATGAAGAATGAAATTAGTTTATACTAGTTTATATCAAAAGCACTCGAGTATTTTGGAGAATCTTTTCTATAAAAATTATATAATATGAACTGAGGGTGGATAGTTGGATTAATGAAACTCCCTATTATGAACCCTATTGCAGTGGGACCCGCATAAAACAAATGTAGTTTCTTTAAGTTCCGGTATTTCTGTACAATCCTGTCTATTAGTTTAGTATATTTTTTCTGGAACTCTTGTATTTGTTCTTTATATTGTAGCCAATTTCTATCAGGATTATCAACATAAATCTTAAGGATTTTTATATCCCTTCCAAGAACAGCAAGGATATCATTGCTATTTATTAAACCAGAAATGGAAATTGATAACGCGATTTCTGTTATAGAACTATCTTCATTTTCAAGCCTATCAATAAGGAAAAACTCTTGGTTTAATCCATTTTTAGGTATTATTTTCCATTTCCAAGTGTTTTCTTTAGGATGGTAGTGATAAACCTCAAAAGAGTTAGTATTATGAATCAAATAACCAAGTTGAACAACTAGTGGGATGAAATTAATAGAGCACACAATAAACTTCCTCGGTATTTCATCTTGGTTCTTGAATTTTCGCCACCAAGCTTTTTGAAGAATATCGAACTCCTGCCAATTTTTAGTTTTTGTTAAGAATTCATCAAATATGAGTTCTTCTGTTTCAGCAATTATGTGGGTTCCATAAAAATCTCTGAAAACTAATTCGTTATCTATTTTTGGAGCGCCAGTTCCAGTAACATTTCCGGAATGAAGTAATAATGTCCAAACTGCTTCCTTTAAACCATCTAATCTTTCATTAACCCATCGAGTGTGGTTTAATTTCATCTGTTTAAGTGATTCTACTGTGTATTCAACTTCGTTATTATCTATAACCTTATGATGGTTTGCACATAATAATATGATATTTTCTGGATCTTCTTTCTTTAATTCACTATTTTTAGGGTGTCCTCTTGGACCTCTTGAACTTTCACCGATAATATGACAAAATTCCACGACTTTTACAAATGTGCCATCTTCGTATTCAAAAATAACTTTTTCTCCGCAACCGGGATAATTACATCTTCCACCGCTGTCTGCAACTAACTTAACGATTTCTCTTTTTTTCATCGATATTTGGGAGTTTTTTAATTTGTATTAAGGTACTATTATCTTTAGCTCTATAAATTTATATTTCCAAGGAATATTATAAAATCAAAGACAATTAAGTCAAATTGATAAGAGTGGATTATTTTTGGCTAATGAAAACTATTTAAGAGAAATTCTAAACGATCAAAGCTTAACCGTTAATCAGATAGATAATTTAAGAATGCAACGCGATAGAATTGAAAGACAATTAAGAAATGGAATTAGGGGAACACCAAAAGCATATTATGGAGGTTCTTATGCCAAGAATACAATGATTAGAGCTAGTTATGACTTAGATATTGTTCTGTTTTGGCCCTCAGATTCTCCTTTTTCTCTTGAAAACTTGTACCGAACTGCTAAGGGTGTACTTGATAGTAATTGGAGAACGGTAGTAGAAAAGAAAGTAGGATTAGAACTCCCCTTTGAAGGAGATTTTCATATTGATGTTATTCCTGGAAAATTCTCGAGTAAAGATGAAAATTATGCGTACTTATATAATAATAAAACAGGAGGAAGATTCCAAACCAGCATTTTTGTTCAAGTAAATTACGTTAAAAAGAGTAAGCGTGAAGATGTTATCAGATTAATGAAACTATGGAAAAAAAGGAAAGATGTTCCAATCAAAACATTTATCTTAGAAATCTGTGTTATTGAAGGATGTAAAGGTTATGATAGATCTATCCTTGAGTCTCAACTTCTAGCAGCTTTTGAATATATAAGGGATAATATTCAAAATACTAGAATTGTTGATCCATCCAATTCTAATAACATCATTTCAGACGATTTATCTATAGAACAAAAGAACCGGATTAGAAGACTTGCTGATCAAGCAATTAAAGCACAAAATTGGAATCAAGTTTTCTTTTGATAAGATATGATTATTTAGTGATATAATAGATTTCTATAAAAAGAGCTTTGTTGCAAAATAATGGACGATGAAGAATTTTTAAGAACGGTCTTGATTGGATTAGAACCACCACAATCTCAGGTTGATAGCTTATTAAGATTACGAGATAATGTTCGGTCTTGTATTTTTGACAATATCGGGGGTAGAAAAAGCATGTTCATGTCAGGTTCATTCAAAAAGAAAACAATGATAAAACGACACTATGATTTGGATATGGTTATAATTTGGTCTCCTGAATTTAAACCGTTAAAAGATCTTAAAGACTTGTTCTATACAGTAAAAGATGCGTTAAATTCTAAATGGAAAAGGATTGAGAAAAAGAGAGTTGGATGGCGAATCCCATATGAAAATGAGTTTCATGTAGATGTTATTCCATCTATCCAAGATATTTATGATTCTGAATATTCTTATCTATATAATTGCTATGAAAAGAAAAAACTTAGAACAAGTATGAAGATCCATATGGAACACATAGAAAGATATAATCGTAGGGATGTAATCAAATTGTTAAAACTTTGGAAATATCGTCAAGATGTGCCAATTAAAACATTTTTATTAGAGATTATGATTCATTTAGCATGTTATGAAGTTAATAGAGAATCACTCTCAGATCAGCTTGAAGCTGTATTTGAATATATTGCTAATAATATAGTTAACAAAGAATTTTATGATCCTGCCAATAGAGATAATATAATATCAGCAGATCTTACTCGTCGTGAAAAAAATGAGATAAGAGATAAAGCCCATAAAGCTCTAAACCGTGAATATTGGGGACAGATATTTAAAAATATTAGACAATATCCTAAATATTAGAACAACCCAAATTCTTATGAAATTAAAAAACTAATACAAATTAAAAAACTTTATTCCCAATATTAACTTCGCCATACTATTTCTGTGTGAAAACCGTTATTTAGGTTATTAATAAATCATTGAACTCTCGTTTAATAAAATTTAATTTAAGTCAGTATATGGTAAAACATCTTAGAAATGATCTAAATTTAAATAAGTCTGTAGAATACTTATGTCTAAAGAAAATGAAATTATCGAGTTTTATAGGTACTATCCTGTTGATCACTGGATTTACAAAGTGAATATGCTAAATAATTTAATAGAAAATTACGATTTGCATAAAGATATAATATGTGAAGGGCTAATAGAAGTAATTGATAAGGATTGTATAAATATGCTTAAAGCAGAAGTGCATTTTATACTTTTCCAGATGATAGAAACTCTTTTTGAGTTAATTTTTGCATTAGAAAAGAGAGATGATAAAAAACTATGGCTTTACTTATCTATAACTCAATCAACGTCTAGAAAACGATATAAAAGAATCGAGAAAATTGGTAAAGGAGAAATCAATTTTATTAATAAACTGATCAAATTGCCAAATGGAAGGGAGATTCCATTAATTTATTATCTTTTTTATTTTGGAATAAAAAGAATTCCAATTCCTGAAGATAAAGAAAATTTTAAAAAAATTAAAGAAATACTTATTGTCTTAGCCAAGGATTTTACTGATAGACTTGAATATAATGCTTATAAGCATTCTTTAAGATTCTTTCAAACACCCTTGGAAATAGAATTAGGCGAACTTAAAGAAAAAGAGAGAATTCCAGTTTTAAAATTTAACTCCGAGAATAATTTTACATTCTTGGCTAATAATAAGGGAGAAATCAAAAAAGTGTCTAAAGCATTTGATTATAGAGTAGATATTGAAAAGATAAAACTATGCCACAACTTAATATCAAATTGCATTAACTCGAGAAAGACTCATTTTTTTGATCCGGGAGGTAAAGTAAAATTAGCGTATTTTGATAAAATGAATTTTGATTTTTTGAAGAAATCTGAAAATAACCTAGTAAGATTCGAATCCACTATAGGTTGGATCAAGAAAAAAAACACAGGAAACGGTTAATGTAAAAAAAAAGGAAAAAGATATATTTTCAATTTATTTATTACGAAATAAGGCAAAATAACGAAACTCATCATTTACATATTTAAAAATGCAAGAGTTCAAGGTCAACGAGTATATCACGCTCTCTATGAAAAATAATGGGATAGTGATATACATCACTACTACAAAACATTGGGCATTTCGAATGATACCTTTCTCAAAAAAAGACTTAAGTCACGAGAAGGCGGGTTTAGAAGTTTGGTTAAATCTGCGGGTCTTTTAAAAAAAATAATGGCTAAATTAGGCGTTTTGGAGAACAACGAAAAATCTGAGGAGAGAGAACTGGTCCAAATTACGCTGGGATCTGCGTCGCCAGTGTTTAGCGCCAACGAGGATTTAGGGTACTATCTTTTTGTAAAGAGCTTGAACGAACTTTTAGTGGTATCGGTGAACTCTCCAAAACTTTAAAATTCATCCCAAGTGATGGGTGAAAGTTCCGTCGTAAGTTCTCCTAAAGTTGAACTATGGAAGTATTACTCCCCCGTAGGACCTCCAGTAATGAACTGAATTTTCAACAAAAAAACAAAGACTCCTACCTCGTCGTCCATCCTTTTGGTTGAAAGAGAATTGCAATTTCGCGCAGGCAAGGTAGGAGTCGTCTATTTCCTATGGGTTTGACCTATTGTTGAGACAATTGAATATATTAATTAAGCAATCATTATGGTGATAAGTTTTTATAGCATAAAGATCATTATTGTACCGTCCATAAAAGACAAAAACGCTTCAAAATAATGAAAATCTTCGTTATAAACGATTACATCACGGTAAAATTAGAAGACGATTTTACTAACATCTATGTAAACGGAGAACTTTTTATTCAGTCTAAATATCTCCTATTAAACATACCCGCTATACAAGTCAAAAAATTCGACAAAGTTGAGTCTATTGACGTAGCAGCTGATGTTTTAGCTTGGACCGATGCGGAACAAGCAGGTATTGGTTACACATTCGAACCTGAAAGCGAATTTTGGGGGCATTGTTCCAATCTTCAAGTGTGGTACGAACATGGCTACGATACGCGATTGTTACACAGCAGTTTAGCGTTTCCCTTGTTAAAAAAACTCGAAGAAGTCGGAGATCCACTAGCGAGAAAGATATTTCAAGAAGAAATCTTGTCGCGTTTTGAAAGCGGTTACCCTACAGTAATAGCTTACCTCGTTGAAACAAAGTTATTGCGGTACTTGAATCGAGAACAAGTGAAATATATTATTGAATACCATTTGCCTAGGATTTTAACTTCTAGTTTAACCTACGATGATAAGCACGATGTTTTTTTTGATTTGGTTAAAATTGCAATTAAAAGAGGATTGTTAGAAGAGACATTTCCCAATTTCGTACAATCAACAAGCAAATTTTTCTTCATATCTAGAGTTGGAACGTTTTCAGGGCTAATTCATAGACTTTACGCTTCACACAAGCAATTGATGATAGCGCACAGTTTTCTTATCGAAAACGAATTTTTAACCTTGCTAAAACTGTCTGAAAAGGAAGAATACTATATTTTTCCTGTATACCACAAATTGCTCGAGTTAGCTACCATTACCGGGCTCTTAGATAAATATTTTCTAGTGTTTTTAGACCCAATCAACTTTGAGTACCATTTCTTTTTTCGTCGTTTGATGGACGCTATAAAGAGAACTGAAACATTTCATAATTATTTCGAAACGATCGAAAACAAATTTCTTGCGTTAATTGTGGGGATCAAAGAATCTTCTCGCAGGTTTGACTATTATTCTACTATTTTTAAAGCGATAGTTGGTACAGGATTAGAATTAAAACACTTTGTAATATTGTTGAAGACGATAGAAAAAAGTCTGGTCGGTAAAAAACAATATCTCGCCTTTCACGATCTCGTTATGGCTGTCAACTATTACGATTTCATAGAAGAATTTTTACCTGTCTTGTTAAAGTATATTAGCAAATTCCCCATTTATTATCACGCCAAGTCGTTTTCTACTCTCCTCACCATAATTCACAAAAATTCGACGATAGAGACCCGATTTCTCATCTTCTTGGAGGAGATAGATGAAATGACCTTAATTTTCAAATACCGTACCTTTACCCACATTCTCAAAGTTGCTAAAAAAAGCGACTTGGTAAAAAAACATTTGGATGTTCTTTTAGGAATTTTTCCCTCCTTACCAGATATTAGTAATTTAGAGGAACAGAATCAAGTTAACGCGTATTCTAAATTAATTGAAATGGTAGATGGAACTGATCTGGAAAACGAAAGCGAGTTTATAGAATGGAAAGATAGGAATTTAGACTTTGATAACGAAGTAAGTTAGTACAAAAAGGAGAAATATCTATCCGTTTTCATAAATCTCATCGAATTTTTATAATGCGTATAAAAAATAAGTTTGTTTTGGTAAAAAAAATTTTACCCTCTTAAATTTAATTTCAAATTCTAAATCGTTATTACTAAAAAAGGTAAATTTTTAATATCTATTGTTTTTTAACTCTTAAACAAGAATTTTGGTATTAAACAGTATTACATATATAAATAGTTTCAGTTTTAATATTATTATAAAGAAATACCGTATTATTTTACAATTACAAAACAAATCAAAATGATTATTTATGTCTGAAATCAAAATATTTGTTGATGTAACCGAAAGCTCATC
>JAHLWJ010000657.1 GCA_019057975.1 Promethearchaeota archaeon
ATTAGTCGTTAGGTTGTAGGGGTACGATGCATCGTGCTACTATATTATAATACTTTTTTCATTCTTTCTTCTTTTTCCTTTACTTCTTAACCAGGTAACCAACTAACTAACTCTTTCTTTATTACTCATTACTGTATTTTATACTCGATACTCGATACTAATTGGGTTTCTTAGTTTTTTATTTTTTTCTTAATTAGATTACCTAATTTTTTAATTCCTTCATCGATATCTTCCAAACTTGGGAAACAGAAAGACAGCCGCATAGTGTTTTGGCCTTTCCCATCAGCAAAAAATGGACCACCAGGCACATAGGCTACATTTTCTTCAATTGCCTCTTTAAACATTTCTCCTGTATCTATGTACTCAGGCAAAGTAGCAACTACAAAAAATCCACCTTGCGGTTTAGTCCAGGTAGCCTCTTTTGGAAAATATTTCTCCAAAGCATCTAACATTACATCTCTTTTTTTCTTATAAATTTGAATATTAGATTTTATGTTTTCTTCCAATTTACCTAATTTACAATACTCATAAGCAATTAATTGGCCTAAGATACTGGTACATAAATCAGTTGCTTGTTTTAACATAGCCATCTTCCTTATTATTTCTTTATTACCTAGGATCCAAGCCATTCGTAAGCCGGGACATAATATCTTGGAAAAAGTACCCAAACTAATAACAGAATTATTTTTTTCCAAAGAATATATAGAGGGAATTGATTCTCCTTCGAATCTGAGCTTTTCATAAGGATTATCTTCTACAATAAATACATTAAATTTATGAGCAATTTCGATTATTTTCTTTCGTCGAGCCAGAGACATGGTTACTCCTGCAGGATTCTGAAAATTGGAAATAGTATATATAAACTTAACTTTTTTTCCTTCATTTTTAAGCTGGGTAAGTTTTTCCTCTAATATATCCATCTGCATACCTTCTTCATCCATAGGTATACCCACTAATTCTCCTCCATAACTATGAAAAGCATTTAACGCCGCTAAATAACTGGGCAATTCTACTACTGCAATGTCTCCGGGACTTAAAAATACTTTACCTACTAAATCTAATCCTTGTTGTGAACCGGAACTAATAATTATATTTTCTAATTCCCCATTATTGCCGTCTTTTGCTAAATGCTCTAAAATACATTTTCTTAATTCAGGTAATCCTTCGGTGCTGCTATACTGTAAGGCTTGAGCACTTTTATTAGCAAAAATATTCTGGGAAATTTCCTTTATCTCTTCTGTTGGGAAAGTTGCGGGATCTGGCATTCCTCCCGCTAAAGATATTACTTCCGGATTTTGAACTAATTTCAAAATCTCCCGAATAGCAGAAGCTTTCACTTTTGAAGCTAAGTCAGAATAAAATTCCTCAGTATTTATAGACATTTTTTCCACTCCTTTTTATTTTTTACTTATTACTTTATTTATATTCTAAGGCTTCTTCTTCGCCTTTTAACACTCTAACTGCCCCTAAGGCCAGGGCTTTCATTTCATCAGTTCCCGGATATACGATAACAGGGGCAATAAAATTTACCCTTTCTTTTATCCAATCTATAAAAGTATTACCCAATGCTCCTTTATTTTTTGCTCCGTTTCCGGTAATAACTATAGCATCCACTTTTCCCTTTAATACTGATGCCATCGCTGCTATCTCTTTGGCTACCTGATAGGCCATGGCTTGATATAATAGTTCAACTTTCTTATCTCCCTTAGCAATTCTTTCTTCCACTTCTAATAAATTATTTGTTCCCAGGTAATCTACCAATCCACCCCGTCCAATAAGTTTCTTTAACATTTCCCGAAAAGTGTATTTTTGGGAATAACACAATTTTACCAATTCTACACTGGGTAGTCCTCCGGTTCTTTCAGGAGTAAATGGCCCTTCTGCACTGGCATTGTTCACATCTATCATTCTTCCTTTACGATGAGCACTTACTGAAATTCCTCCCCCTAAATGAATGACTATTAAATTGAGTTCTTTGTAAGATTTACCTAATTCCTGAGCCAATCTTCTCGCTGCTGCTTTTAAGTTAAGGACATGACATAAACTCTCTCTTTCAATATCGGGTATCCCGGAGATTCGGGCAACAGGTTCCAACTCATCGACTGCTACTGAATCAACAATAAAGGACGGTACTCCTATTTTTCGAGCCAGATCATAGGCAATTACTGCTCCCAAATTTGAGGCATGTTCTATCCTTGGTCTTTCCTTTAAATCTTCCAGCATTAATTTATTTATTCTATAAGCTCCGCTTTTAACGGGTTTTAATACTCCCCCTCTACCTACTATGGCATCTAAAGAAAAAATGTCAATATTCTTTTTCTTTAAAAAATTAATAATTATTTCTTCTCTAAACTTGTGTTGATCAAATATTTTTATATATTTCGATAATTCTTCCGCACTATGCCTTATTGTCTCTTTATCCAATAATTTATCATCTTCAAAAAGTGCGATAGCTGTAGAAGTCGAACCGGGATTTATTACTAATATTCTCAAAATTTTTTCCATATATATCTCCATCTATATTACTAAGCAATTATTGTACCAATTTACAGAATAAGAGCAACAAAATAAAAA
>JAHLWJ010000658.1 GCA_019057975.1 Promethearchaeota archaeon
TTATTTCGCGTGAATTTTATCGTTTGTTTATTATAGGAATAAGTTTTTTTCGTTTTATCATATTTTAGATAATCAGACTCAACCAATTGTTTCAATTTTTGATGTAATGTGAAGTACGACATTAATCTGTGTATTTTTATAATTCTTCCTCGATCTTTTTGGAAAAACTGGAGATCATATTCCGTAGAAGGATATTTTTTAAGATATGTATCAACTCGTAGATTTTCATTTTCGTTGGTTAAGTATTTATGAGTGAGTTCAAACACGAGATCTTTCTTTAACACATTTGGGGTATTTTTAATATACTCAGTTAATGCCTGATCCTTATTCATTGAAAGGTATATATCTAAGGGATCGTCTTTAAGTTCCTTATTAATTTTCTTGGTCTCCATTAAATATCTTCCCTTTAGATTTTGAAAGTATGAATTATTTCATACATCTATTATATATAATATATATAAGTCCACATATAAAACTATGTTTTTTCTCACTTCAATCAAAAAGAATTCAAAAGTTTTATATATGAGTAAAAACTCATTTATATTAGTGAGCATAAACTCACTTTTCATACAAATAATAAAAAATGATGTAAAAAAATGGAAAAATTAAATGGCTTTTATGAAAAATTCCCTGGAAGTTATGTAGCTTATTTTGGTTTTATATTTTCAGTAGTTTTTATGTCTATAGCTATAATATTGTATGATGATCCCAGCTTTACAATTTTCACTCATTATATAAGTGATCTCGGTGCGTCTACGAAGGGTTCAGCGCTATTATGGAATATAAGCATGATACTAATAGCTCCAATTCGACTTTTATTTGGCTTCTATTTACTTAAATTCTTAGAAAACAGAGGTGCTAATAAAAAAACCATTAAGATCACAGCTTATTTCATAGTGATTGCTGCCATCGGTTCAACTGTTCTCGCATTGAATCCTCATGACATTTCACGACTATTCCACATGCTTGGAGCTTTTGTATATTTTATTGGTGTTGTTATCATTCAAATAAATATATCTAAAATGGAGTTAAAAGCAGAAAATATGCCTAAATATTTACCTGTGCTTGGAATTCTCGTTGTCGCTTGTTACGTTTTATTTCTTGGTTTTGAAATCTCTGAACTGATTTCAGAAACCTTCAGACTCCTCGCATGTTTCTTCGAATGGATGGCATATTTTTCAATAATGGCTTGGTTAGTAGCACATGGATATTATACTCAAGTAGCAAAATAATTTCTATTAAATTTATTTTTATTTTTATTTTTTTAGTATAGATACTTTCTAATATTTTGAGAATAAAATTTTTTCTTTTTAGAGAATTAGTATCATAGACTTTAAATGCAAAACATCACCCTGCTATCTTTTTAGCTTTGAGATTTCTTTAAATAAGATCAATGCGTAAAAATAGAAAAAAAAATGATTTAAATTTATTCCTTATTAAGCAGTAGCCTTATTTTCTTTATGATTTCTGAAAATTTGTATCTATTCGTAGTGTCCATACAATTCTGTCAAGAATTATTGTCCTATTAAATACTACAAAAAGTTCATAAACCTTCGACTAAGATAGTTACCTATAATAATAATTTCAGGCAGAAATAATAATGGTAAAGACATCTTTCTCAAGGTATAAGAAATGGTTAATAATATGGATTATTACAATAATCTCATTTGCTCTCCTAATAGTGCTGAACTCGCAACTCCAAGGATCATTTAATATATTTAAAATTTTAACCCAAAATCTATGGACTGATGTAGCACTTCTATTTTTATCGATTCCATTCGTTTGTATAATAGCTTTCGTAGTCGGGGGATATATCTTTACTCCGCTTTTTTTAGTTGTTCATAAAAAAATAATAGGAAGAAATCTAACGTACGGGATTAAAGATAGAAAGCGACCTAAAGATTTTAAAGGAGTATTTATAATTTCACTTTTTCCTGCATTCTTAGCATTAAATATTGGGATACTACTGATTGATGAACCTTTTATTCACGATCTTATATTTGTAGATGCACTCATAACAGGGATGTCACTTCCGATACTTCAGATTCTCACATTATTGATGCTTTTACCGCTTGTCTCTGGTATAGGTATTGGTATCTTTTCAGCAGCCATTTTTTTACTTGATTCGGGAATTGAATATAGTAATAAGGAACAAAAAAAAGTACGACGTGGCTCCTTTCCAATTGAAGTAAGGTCTGTAGGTGGATATTTTTTATATTATCTTAAAGGTTATGCGGGCATTGCTGTAGTAATTAGCGTTGTTAATCTAATTATATCATTTATTACCACGCTTCAGAGTTTAGGATCCGTATATTACATAGTGAATTTAGTGTCCTGGCCATTAATACCCTTCCTCATCGCCCTATTCATGGTTCCGACTTTTATAATTCAGGATATTACTTATGAAAGAAGAAAGAGATTTACTCTGAAATGGGCCGAAAAATTAGGTATTAAAGGTCCTTTAGAAAATCCTTTAGGAGAAAATTAAGACTAAAAAGTTTTCTAGGAGCAATTAAAAATCGTAATCAAGAGAAAAAGTTCGGGCAATCCACTCTTGAATATTTTC
>JAHLWJ010000659.1 GCA_019057975.1 Promethearchaeota archaeon
AAAATGTAAAAATATAGATGATTGGTATAAATATCTTAAAGGATTAGTTAATATTTCTTAATACTCTAAAGTTAATAATGTTTAGAGAAAACATTAAAATATTCTGAAACACAGTAAGGTATTATATCTTTGCATTCAATCATTCTTAGAATGATTTATCTGAAGAGGATACAAATATTATTCTTATCATTAATGAATAAGAATATAATTAGCTATTGTGATATTTTTTCAATATCAACATTGAAAACATCCCCAATATTTATATCTAATACTTCCAATCGTTTTTTCTTTATTGTTACTGCGAAGGAATTTCCTGATTTTATTAGTTGTCCATAAAAGATCAATTGACTTTCCATTTGTTTTAAATCTTCACTTCCTTTAATTGCTTCAAATATTGTTATTTTTATTTGGTCCTTATGATTAAGTTTTAATTGATCTAAGATAACAGGATCTAATCTGATTCCAACTGATCTTCCTATTTTTACAATTGTTATTGTTTCTTTCATTTTATTTTAATTTTCGGTTACTTGTTTTATAATAGTCTTAATTTTATTTAAATTTTAGAATAAATCTTATTATCATGCTAATTAATATCTTTTTCAACATTAATTCTTATTTTTTCCAATAAAAACACCTATTTTTTTGATTTTCTCAATTTTATCATTAATTTAAATTGAAAGGCATATATTTTTATATTATGTTATTCTCTTTAATAATTGACATTTAAAATCTTATAAAACCTTAATATCAGAAAGAAAAATTTAAAATAATAATGAACCAAGACATTACGCTAATAAATAGAAAGTTAAAATATATATGTGAATACAAGGTTGATGGGAAAATCATAGATAGGAAAGAAACTGATGACTATGAAGTCTGGTACGATAAAATTATAGATAGAGTTTATGAAGTAGATTTTTCCAAGGAAATCGAGATAAAAATCAAAATTTGTAAGTATTGAGAAGTACATTTTATATGAACGGGGAAAAGTAATAGGAGGAAATTATACTGATTAATTCAAGTGAAATAGTAAAAACTCACTCATCAGAACATAGAGAGGATGAGAAGAATGGATATGCAGAATATATAACTAATTAATCTTAGGGTTTAAAGAATTGAAAAAAGTTAATATAAAATCTTCCCTTGTGGAAGAATTAGACGAGAAATTTAAAGTAGTTACCGTTGAAGTGGATCACGATTCGGTAGGGACCATCGAGGAATTAATAAAACAACAACCAGAATTAGGGTGTTCTAGCGTGGAAGATTATTTAGAAGGATTATTTCACACAAAGGAGAATGAGACAGCAGAGGGATTAAAAGGCAAAAAATTTGGAAAAGGAAATGAATGAAATTGGGAATGGATGGAAATATTATTAATTTCTTTAAAGGGGGTAGAAAAGATGGAAAATATTGAATCTATATTATTCGTATTAGAAAAAATAGCCCGAAGTACAGGTGAAGATGAAGATGATGATATTTTTACTTTAGAAAATGAATTTAATATTAAGATAAAAGAAGAAGAAATACCATCGCTAAGGGATGTACTGAAAAACGAATGTATATGGATTTGGGTACTCAAACCTTACAACCAAAAGGATTATAAATCAGAAAAAAATAATCTTCACTTTATTAAACATCAATATCCCGGTTCTATTAATCAACTTGTTAAGAAGGAAAAGTTAGATGGAAAGGATTACATTAGATATCCGAAATATGTTATGGCCTCCCGTGTTCATGATTATATTTTTGAATGTTTTTTAGAAGATTACGGAGTAAAATATGAGGATTTTAGAGAAAGCGAATGGGAGGTCATTATAACTTCTAAAGAATTCAAGTTGGCTGAATTACAGGTAGCAAGAGAATTAATTGCTGTAGATTTATTACCTGTTTATTCTCCTGATTTGATTTTAAATAATAATAAAATTAATGATGAATGGAAAGGGAAAAAAGAGTAGGAAATTTGCTTAACGAATGCCCATATTGTAGAATATTGGGACAACTTGAAAATGATTATAAATCGTGAAAATATAATGGTGAATGGCTTACATTTTCTGTTGTTTGTGGAAATTGTGGTAAAAAGTATTACGATAATTATAATTTGAGGAATTAATAAAATGAAAACTAAATTATTAAACCAACAAGAGCCCCCTGTTAAAAGTAAGATTTTAGCTATCTTTGTTTTGGTTTTATCGGCAATGCTTTTACTAATTACATGGGCGCTATTCTTAGTATTGTCCTTTGTAAAGATTCTAGCAAAGATAAGTCCGTTCAAAAGAAAAATTAGAAAAGGAAAAAATAAACCTAATAAAAACGAGTATTAAGAGAAGGAGTGAAATATGACAATAGAACAAAAAGAAATTGAAGAATCTAAAGTTTTACCAACGATAGAAAACGAAAAAAGATATAAACTGCATTTTTACAAAGATACGATAGGAAAAGTCCGGATACTTTGCGAATCCTTCCGGATAGAAGTAAACCATTTCATTGTAAAAACAGTAGAATCTCGGTTATACCCCATAGCAAGAGATATAGAAAACAGCGACTATGATTTTGT
>JAHLWJ010000660.1 GCA_019057975.1 Promethearchaeota archaeon
TTAGCTGAAAAACATTCTGAGGTTGATGAAATTATAAATCCAGCTAATTTTAAATTCAATCTGTTTTTAGCAATGAAAGATTTATTTGAGAATCGCTGGAAAAAGGCATCTATTGCGGTTGGAGCCCATTCAATAACTTCTTATGGTTTCATTGTAAAAATGAAAGCACTAATTCCCGGAGTATCGTATTTTAAAGAACCCATCCAAATTGAGCTATTTTTCGAAAAATTAAGGGCAACTAAAACTGAATTTGAGATTAAGAATTTAATAAAAGCGTCTCAAATTGGAACAAAAACTATTAGCGATATCCAAGATTTCTGTATAAATTCTTCTGATGGTACAGAGAAAGATTTATCGTTTATAGTAAGAAAAAAAATAGCAAATTATGGTGGTGATGATGTTGCTTTTGAACCTCTAGTTGCAAATTCATCACGCGCTCATGAAATTCACCAATATCCTTTTGCTAGTGATCAGAAATTTAGTTTACCAGGTTTAGCTCTAATTGATTTTGGAGCTAAATTTCAGGGATATAATTCTGATATTACTGTACCGATTAGTTTCGGCAAATTGTCAGACGAACAGTATAAGATGCGTGAATTTACAATCAAATCTTATGAAGCAGCAATTGAAATGATTGATATAGATGTGCCTTTATGGAAAATTCATGATAAGGCGGAAAAAATACTTAAGAAAGGAGGATATACTATGCCTTATTCTTTAGGTCATGGTTTAGGGTTAACTGTACACGATTCACCGTTTATAAGTCGAAAACCTACGGATGAGTATTCAAAAAAACATTGGAAAGAAGAAACAATTCAAGATGGAATGGTGTTTACAATAGAACCTGGAGCTTATAAGCAAGGATTAGGAGGTCAAAGACTTGAGAATGATGTCTTAATTCGGAACGGCAAGGTAGAAATTATCACTAAATCAGAACCTTTTACGGTTATATGATGCTTGCGATGTTGACGAAAATGTTTTAAAAAAATAATCTAATTTTCTTTTATTTTTATCTTATTTTCAACTATATGAAATTATAGATACGATTATACCGCATCTTCAAGCATATTGTGAATCTGAAAAATAAAGAATTAATATATTTTAATCTTAATTTTCTCTGAATATTCCATTAACAACAAAATATTACGAGATAATAAATAGTAAATTAGGGGGGACTAAAAAGTTTAAATATAATTCATAATATTGATTCATTAGAGAAATAATTATCTTGAGTTAAAAAAAGTGAGATAGAAAGTAATGTCCCTAATATCTAATATTATTTTTCATGGGTTCATTTTCGCAATTATACTTACAACATACCTACTTTTCATAATGGTTAAATTTAACCCTCGGATCTGGGGATTTAGTGATTATCCTAAGGTAATTACTGAAAAAGTTCCGCCTCAAACGAAATTAGAAAAGAAAAAGGGGTCGCTTCTTGCCATTCCTTTTTTTCTATTTGGTCTTGGCTTTCCAATTATCTCAACTCTAATATTAAGGAATCAATATGGTGGAGAAATCGATTTCTTTACAGCATTTTTTAATATTTTTGGAATTTTAATGTTTGGGAATGTTGCTGATTTAGTTATTCTTGATTGGATTATTGTTGGAACAATAACACCTAAATTTGTTATTATTCCTGGAACTGAAGACATGAAAGATAAGGAATATAAAGGTTTTAGGTTTTCTCATGCTAAAGGGCATGTTTTGGGAACTTTCTTTATGGCAGTTTTAAGCTTATTATTAGCGCTAATTATAATAGTGCTTTAAAGGTTTGTAATAAATATATTATCCAAAAGAGATTTTAAAATTTCGAGGAATGAAAAAATGGTTGAGAAAATTGAAAAGAACTATAAAGGGGAAAATAATTCTGAAACAAAAAGTCTAATATTACAGGCAACAGGAAAATTTACATTTATTTTTATTCTACTTGGACTATGTTTCTTCCTACCTGCTGGTACGATGCTCTTTTGGGAAGCGTGGTTATTTCTTGGAACATTTTTTGTTATGCTGCTCTTTTTTCTAAGATTTACGGTAAAGAATGATCCTGATCTCCTCAGAAGGAGGTTACAAACAGGAGAAAAACGACAGGAGCAAAAAATAATAAAAACAATTTCAAATATCGTACTTTTAATTATCTTTTTGTTACCAGGACTTGATCGAAGGTGGAATTGGTCTTCAGTTCCGATCTGGTTAGTGTTCGTCTCGGATGTTATTTTTGCTCTCGGATACATGATGTTCTTTCGTGTTCTTAAGGAGAATAGTTTTGCCAGTGTTACTGTGCAAGTTGAACAAAAAGTTCAAAAAGTGATTACAACAGGGCCTTATTCTTATGTACGACACCCAATGTATACAGCAATTTTATTAATGATGGGTATAATACCTTTAGCTTTGGGATCTTATTGGGGTCTGATTCCTTTACCGCTTCTCATTTTATCAATATTACTTAGAATTCGAGATGAGGAAAAGATGCTTTGCGAAGAATTAGAGGGGTATAAGGATTATATGCAAAGAACAAAATATAGAATAATTCCCTTCATTTGGTGATTTACT
>JAHLWJ010000148.1 GCA_019057975.1 Promethearchaeota archaeon
AATATAAAAGGAATTTGTTTATTTCACTCAGCGTAATTTGTGTGATCGGATTTTATGTTGCAATCTTCTTGAGATAGCTAACTGAATTCATTAACTTTCAATTAGCTTTTTAATATGTTCAACACCATATATCGCATCATCCGCATAATCATCAGCTCCAAACTTTATAGCTAGCTCCATATTGAAAGGAGCGCCACCTACAATCAATTTAACTTTATCTCTTAATCCCGCTTCTTGTAGTGCTTTATGAACAACTTCAACTTGATCAACGGTCATGGATAATAAAGAGCTTAGTGCCACTACAGATGCTCCAGTCTCCTTAACTTTTTCTACTATTACTTCAGCTTCCACATTCCTTCCTAAATCGTATACTTCAAAGTTAGCACTTATTAGCATTGTCCCTAATAAATTCTTTCCTAGATCATGTTGGTCTCCTTTAACAGTTGCTATTACGACTTTTATTTTCTCCATTGTTTTATCTGATACAGCCAGGGCAGGCTTTAACACTTCAAGCCCTGCTTTCATAGTATCACCTGCTAATACTAATTCTCCTAGAAAATATTCAAATTCCTCATAACGACGACTTACTTCATCCATACCTTTTGTTAAAGCTGTTAAAATTTCTAATGGATCCTTTTTATCTTCCTCAAGCGCACTCTTTACCGCATCAGCTATATCATCCAATTCCAGTTCTACAATAAGTTCGGTTAGTTCTTCAAAATCCATAATATTCGACCATTCTTTGAATTAAAATCTAATCTTCCCTAATTTCATTTTAAAGAATAATAATTGTTACTAATCTATTTATAATAAAAATTTTTTTAATTAAGCAAGATAATATCCTTATTATGGTTTTATCAAAACGAGAAAGAGTAATTAGAGCTTTAGAACGTGATGATGAACCAGATATGATACCAATCCATTATCTTGGTTTCGAAAGAACTAGTACTGCTTATCAACAATTTCTGGAATCAGATGAATTTAAAGACAATAAAATTTTTATTAAGAACAATTTTTCAAGAGAGGATTATCGGTGGGCTGGAAATATAACTGAATTTCGATTTTGGAATGTAGATTGCCACTCTATGGACCCCTGGAGGCATAGAATGAAAACAAAGATTGCCGAGGGTCCGCCTGAATATCCTGGAAGTTACTTAATCCCAACATCAGGAAGAATATTTAAGCGAGTGGAACAAGTTAAAACGGGCTTAACTTATGCATGGTATATAGATGGCTATTTCAGAACGCCTGAAATTTTACACACTTATTGGGATGAATATGGAAAACCTTCTGAATGTATTAATGATGAGGTTAACTATTCCCCCAAAATCTGGGAAGAATTCGTAGAAAGTCTCTCTCCATACTTATATCCAATGGCGAGATTAATGATTGCCATGAATGAAGCTCTATTCGAAGGAATGACAATAAGTAGGGTTACATATCATATGCGAAAAAACCCGCAATTTATCCATGAAGTTATGGAGGAATATACTAAAACAAATTTAGAATTTATAAAACGTTATGCTGAAGCAGGAATAGATGTTATCTTTTATTATGATGATTTGGGGTATAAAGGGCGTTCTATGTTTTCTCTTGAGAATTTTCGCAAATTTATGCTTCCATACTATAAGAAAATATATCAAGAATGCAAGAAACATGGAATGTTTATTATTCAACATTCGTGCGGATATATAGATAAACTTCTTCCTGATATGGTTGATGCAGGTCTAGATTGTATTCAAGCATTAGAGCCTGCTGCTGGTGTTGATTTAGCGCATTTAAAGGAAACTTTAGGAGATAAATTAAGTTTTATGGGTGGAATGGATTCCACAAGAGTGTTAAGTTTTGGAACTCCAAAAGAAGTTGAAGAAGAAGTAAAGAGATGTATTAAAGCAGCTGCTATGGGGGGAGGATATTTCGCAGGACCGAGTCATAACATTTTAAACGTTCCTTGGGAAAATGTTTTAGCTTTCCGAGCAGCTATAGAGAAATTCAGGAAATATCCATTGAAATTATAGTTTCCTACAATTTAGTCAATCCCATATAATTCCCATTATCCCCTTTCCCATCTTGTTCGAACTATAGGAACAAAAATATGATATATCAGATATAAATATATTCATTAATATCTTTATAATTATGTATTTCGAGCTTTATTAAAAAAATTGTAAATGCAAATACTATAGAAGTTTTATTCATAGATATTACCTTCTAATTTTAACAATTTCATTCAAAGGGCATTCAAAAAGGAGTCTCCGTTATGAGTAAGTTTGATAATGAAACAAAAGAACCTGAAATGGGATATTTCAATCTTATAAATAGCATTTTAGATGTGGTAGTAGAATTAAATACAGATCTTATAACTACGTATATTAGTCGTCAAGTTCACGATTTATTTGGTTATTCTCCTGAAGAATTAATAGGGAAAAGATATATTGATTTTATTCATCCTAATGATATATCAAAAATTAAGAAGGCAATTAGAAAAACAACAAAAACAGGAGAAGTGATTTCTGAAGAGTTTAGAATTCAACATAAAAAGGGCCATTATATTCCCGTCTCTGCAAGGGGTTGTAAAGTGGAGTATAATAATCAAGTTAGAATCATAGCAGTTTTTAGAGATATTAAGGAAGAAAAACAAGCTCAACAGAGATTAAAGGAAATGGATAAACGATATAGAGAAATCATTGAAAATATCGAGGATGGATATTTTGAAGTAGACCTACAGGGAAATTATACCTATGTAAATGATTATATTTGCAGGTACTTAGGATTTTCGAAAAAAGAACTAATAGGAAAGAGTTATACTTCTAAATTAAACAAGAATACTTATAAAGAAATATATGAAATATTCAATAATGTTTATAATAACAATCTTCCAAAAGGGACTTTTGTAAGTCGAGTTATAAGAAGAGATGGGAAAGAACGCACTTTTGAAGGGACTTTTTATATAAAATACGACTTTAATGGAAGAAAAGTTGGCTTTTATGGATTTACTCGAGATATTACGGAACAAAAATTAGTTGAAAAGAAGATACAAGAATCTGAGAAAAAATTTAGAACTATTTTTAAATCGATACCAGATCTCTTTTTTTTAGTTGATAAGGATTCTATAATATTAGAATATAGTGGAAAACAAGAAGATCTATATATACCACCTGAGCAATTTCTTGGAAAAAAGATGATTAATCTCTTGCCTAGCGATGTTGGTGAATTATGCAAGGAGGCGATAAATAAAACATTAAATTCTGAAAAACCCCAAATAGTTGAATATAATTTATTAATAGAAAGTGAAATACGGCATTTTGAAGCTAGGTATTTACTATTCGCTGAGAATAAGGTTGCTATTTTTATACGAAACATAACAGAAAAAAAAGAGTCAGAACAAAAATTAAAAGAATCGGAGGAAAAATATCGAGCAGCATATAATCGAGCTGAACTCTATAAAGACTTATTTTATCACGATATTAATAATATCTTGTCTAATATAAAGCTCTCAATTGATCTTAGTGAAACCTATCTTAACAAGCCAGAGAAAGAAAATGAAATTAAGGATCTTTATATACTAATTAATAAACAATTTGCACGCGGAACAAGATTGATTGCAAATGTCCATAAATTATCTTTATTAGATAAATCGTTAAAATCCATTGATGTGATAAAGCAGCTAGAAGATGCAAATAATTTTATTAGGACTAGCATGCAAACAAGAAATATTAATATTAATATTAATTCATTTGAAGAAAAGGTTCTTATCCAAGCTAATGAATTTTTAATAGATGTTTTTGATAACCTATTAATTAATGCTGTGAATTATAATGATAATCCTAAAGTAGAGATTTCAATAAAAATTTCAAGGATGCCCACAGAAACGATAAATTGCATTAAATTTGAAATCAAGGATAATGGGATTGGTATTTCAGATAAAAGGAAAGAAGTAATCTTTCAAGAAGGATTCAGTAAAGAAAAAGGTACAAAGGGTATGGGATTTGGACTAACTCTCGTGAAAAAAATCATAGAGAGTTACAAGGGTGAAATCTGGATTGAAGATAGAGTGAAGGGTGATTATTCACAAGGGAGTAATTTTGTCTTTTTAATCCCTGAAGCTATAGAGTAAATTATTTTACTTATATTATTTCTCGTTCTTCTAATTTATTAATTTCTTCAGTAGTTAATCCAAGAAATTTTCGATATATCTCTTGATTATATTCCCCAAGCTTAGCACCTAGAAAATTTACACGTCCTGGAAAGTTTTTCAATTTCGGAACAATACCAGGAATTAATACTTTACCATAATCAGGATCAGTAAATTCTAATACTGCTTCTCTATCGAGCATATGAGGATCAGATGCCAAATCTGCGATACTATTTACTTTTTCACATGGAACTCCTTCCTTTTCAAGAATTTCCATAACTTCTTCTGTAGTTTTACTTTTTACCCAATCGCCAATAAGTTTATAAAGCTCATCTTGATTTTGTATACGTGCTAAATATTTACCAAATTTCTTATCTGTGAGTAAATCTTCCCGATTCATTGCTTTTACTAATTGTTTCCACAGTTTCTCAGTACCTGCATTAAGAGCAATGATTTTTTCATCTTTAGTTTCAAAATTTTCAGCAGGTACAAAGAATTTAATTCGGTTGCCGCATCTTTCATAAATAGAACGCGTTAAAGAATAAGTTGGTAAACTACCCCCAGTTGCTTTAAAAGCAGCTTCTGCTAAACTTAAATCAATCACTTCCCCCCTATTATGATTCACGTCTCTATTATATAAAGCCATCATTACTGCAAACGCACCAAGATACCCTGTTAAATAATCCACTAACGGGTGTCCACTACGAACTGGTGGATGTTCGGCATAACCAGACGTATACGTTAAACCCGCAAAAGCGCTGATAGTTCTATCAAATCCCCCTCTATTTTTATAAGGTCCTGTCTGACCGAACCCGGAAACTAAGCAAATTATTACTTCTGGATTAATTTGATGCAAAACTTCAGAACCAAGATTCCATTTTTCTAAAGCCCCAGGTCGAAAATTTAGAAGCACTACATCCGCTTTAGCACATAATTTTTTAGCAATATCTTGACCCTCTTTTTTATGCAAATCCAAGGTGATTGTTTTTTTATTTCGACTTCCAACTAACCAAGCTGGGCTCTTCCCCTTTCCAACAAGCTGAGCACCTCGTTGAGGATCACCAATTTTAGGTAATTCCACTTTAATTACTTCAGCACCAAAATCAGCCATAAGAGAACCAATAACTGGAGCTGCAATAAGAGTAGAAAAATCAATAACTATTATTCCTTCTAAAGGTAATTTAGACATTATCTGAATTATTATTAAAACTTTAAATTAATATAAAAAAATAAAATAAAGTATTAAAATTATTGAAATTTAAGATAACTCTCTCTTGAACATTGTTTTAATATATATTTTACATAGGAATAAAGCTATGACGAGTGAAGAGCACACATTTTAATTCCTAAATACTCTCAAATTAATAATGTTGAAATAACAAATCTATTAATTAATCTATCTTTCTTAATAGATTTTTGTCAACCGAAACTTGATAGGAATCATAGAACATTGATGAGTACTTTCGGTAGAATTCCTCCTTTTTCGACATAATTAAATCCTTTCCTTCGGTGTCTGCTTTGCCATTAGCCCAAAAAATTGAACCTTGTGGTTTTAAATTGAATTTATCTTGTTTTTTGACAATTTCACCAGATTTTATAACATATTCAATATTGGAGAGTCCTCTCTTGAATTTTCCAAAATCTTTCGAAAGATCTGTTTCTTTAATATTTAAGTTTAATACATTAATGTCCGCATCAGCACCTTGTCCAATATTCCCTTTTATGCTTCCAAATCCCAAACACATTGCTGGACTCACTCTTGTCAATTGAAGAAATTCAGTGAAATTAAGATTTTTATCATTACTCTTTAGAATGCTATCTTTTAAAAATTCCTTATTCATTCCCTCCATATAATTGTCTCGAGCTTCTTTACTTATCAACCAAGTTGCAATTTCAGGGATATCCATTAGATTTGCATAGTTTGGAAAATTTAATGAAAAACACACCTGATATTTATTTTTAACATTGAGAGCTAAATCCAATGCGTTTGCCCATAAGATACAATCTTGATATTTACTCTTATCTAAAGTTCTCATTGAAACAAATGAATCGCCTTCAAATTCTACGGCTGAACTTATTAGTTTATACTGATTATGGATTGCATCTAAAGTTAGCATAGAATTAATCAACCTTCTATCTGATGTGATAATAGGATTTATCTTGTTAAAGCCGATAAAAGACAAATCAGCGCTATAATTTTGATTGTTGTTTAGAAAATTAATTAAAGTTCCATTATTTCCATCATAGGCATATGAGTTCGCGTGAGCTATATGGAAAATTTGATTACGTTTTACATTTGAATTGGTTTGTTGATTAGGTGCTAAATTTAATGATCGTATCCTTTCTAGAACTGTGAAGAGGTTTTTTTTACCTATTTTGTTTTCATATCCCTCAATATGAGCGTGAGTAGAATGTGGTAAACCCAGTGATTCCACACATTTTACAACATTTTCATAGACATCTAAAACGGAGAAATTGTATAATCTTCCTTGTTTGGTTAAATCTTCTCTTAATTCTTTAAAATCCCAAGTCTCACATTCAAAGGGGTTATAAACTTTAAATCCGAAACCACAGGTTTTAGATAAGAGATCAGATAAAAATACAGCCATATCTTTAATTTTACCTCTTTGGAACTCGAGTTCTAAAGGCCATAGATTACTGACATTTAATAGCATCGCCTTATCTAACACGGGTATTTGCTGAAAGTTGAAAATCGTCTGTTTTGCTAAAGATGGAAATACATTGGCTTCAAGTATAAAAGTATAACCCATTGAAATATAGTCTTTAGCAATAGCTTTTAACCTTAATCCTTTCCAAACTTCTTTAAATTTATCAATATTGGATCCTAAAAGTCTTGCCCAATTAACTTGTTGGGAAGCGATGTGAGTATGAATGTCAATAGCAGAGGGAATAACTGTTTTTCCGTTTGCATCTATTTCTTTTATATCCTTTGTATTAGAAAATTTTTGTACAATTTGGCCTGACTCTATCAAGATGTCTTTTTTTTCTCCCTCTATTTTGTTAAGAGGGTCATAAACTATACCATTTTTTATAATTAATCTATTCCTATCCATAATAATTACATAAAAGTTATTTTTTGATGATGTTCAATAATTCTTCTATATCTAAAACATTATCTCTGGTAGTCTCCGCATTAACCTTAATATTTTTAAAAATTAGTTGTTCATTAGAAATTCCTGTGATTTGATTTGCCCAAATAGATACAGGCATCAAGATTGTACCAATTGGAACATCTTTGTTTTGTTTTACTTTTATAATTACTTTTCCATACTCATTTGATAATTTTAAATTCAGACTTGTAGTTAAGCTAAGTTTCCCGAAATCTTCAGGATTTATTATTCCAATTGCTAGATTTTCTTTTAAAGAATTTTCATCCCCAAAGGAGTATTCTTTTAGTTGATCATAGTCAACCATCCTTACAGTATTTGCTAACATTTCCATATTTCTAACCTCCTTAAATTGAGTTTAGTTTACTAATTAATTTAGATAGAAGTTCCTCGTCTGAAATTATATTATTTGGTGGATTTACTATTTTTTGCAATTCTATTGGTACATGGTCTAACCGATAAGCTAATCCTTCACATTCAATTCCCGTGAGAGCAGAGGGTAAAATAACATCTGCTACGTTGAAGGTTGCTGACTTCTTATTATCAATAAGAATTAATGGTTTTGACATTAATGCTTTACTCAGTTTCCACGGTAAGTGTGAAATTGGATCAGTTCCAACAATTATGGAGCAATTAAAATCTTCTTTATTAAGTTTAGATATTATTGTCTCTGATGTTTCGACCAGATTATTATCAAAAAATTGTAAACTATGGTTTTTACCAAATAATGATAAAGCAACTTGGTCAAAACCTGCCATATTATAATGACCTCCTAACATCATGATTGACATACGACCTTTTTGTTGTTTAATATTTATCATATGCACTAGATCAAGTAACTCATGAACTACATTGACATTTGTCTGCGAACTTAATATTCCTTGACCAATAAAAATTACAGCATTCTCAGCATTAGTTAGTTGAATCAACAACCTCTTTAAATCATCTTGATCGATACCTGCAACACCATCTGCAGGGAAACCAGCTGGAGTACAACACTCTTCCTTTAGAACCCGAATTAAATCAATATCTTTCCCTGAATCTATCTTTAGCGAAAGATCTCGCACACCCATGACCCCGAATGATGCTGTTTTAACAGGGTCTATAATAATAAGTGTTTTAATTTCACGCCCTGTCATTCTAAATTTACCACGTGAAAAAAGGATTTTATTCAATAATCGAGGTATTGATTCTGCAGCATTAGCACCCCATAATATCAATAAATCTGTTTTATTAATTACCTCTGAAATTGTGGCTAATGTTAATCCCATTTCTTTGGCAGTATTAAGAACTTTACCTTGGCAAATTACTGAATTAGAATCTATAAATCCATTTATAGATTTTGCCAATTCAATTCCTTTTAATTGGGCTTGACAACTAACAGTAGAAAAACCATATAATAATGGTTTAGATGATTCTTTCAGGATCTCAATAGATCTTTCCAATGCAGTATCAAGCGAAACTTTTTTTAATTCACCTTTATCGCGTACAAGCGGGGATAATATTCTATTTTTACCAGTTATTTGATCAAATTTCTCTTTACCTTTCAAGCAAGCTCCAATAACTTCATCTATATATAAACCATCACTCTTAATAATAATATCATCGCATAAAAGCGAGCATCCCGAACATATAACACGTTCATTTGCCATTATTTTTTTCACTTATTTTATGGAAAAATTTCTTGTAATTTAATAATCAAACATAATCAATTTTTATAGCTTCTCGTGGACAGTATGTTTCACAAACTCGGCACTCTCTTTCTCTACCTTGTGCTTCAATCCTTAGACAATATTTTATCGCTAATAATTCGCATTTACCAGCCTTTACTTGAAATAATTGATGTTTTTCAGGTGGATAATCTGGTGCTTTGCCACTTAATGTAGGGGGACAATATCTAGCATTTACAGGACAAACTGTTACACAAATCCCGCATCCATCACATAAATCGGTATCTACATCTATTCTTAGTTCCTTCTCTATACCTTCTTCAGAACCTATAAGTTCCTTCAGTGTATCATAATTTTTTTTATATTTAGACTCTAGAAGCGGTGGGCAATCATCAATTTTCACTTTTCCCCGTAATAGATCTAACGCAAATGCCATACATGTATTTTGTGCACATTTCTTGCAGTTTGTCTTTGGTAGAAATTTATATAGCTCCATGAAATTAGAAACTGGAATTTGGTAACACCTTCAAATCTTTTTTTCCTCTTTTCAGTTATGAATAATATTTAAAATTATTAATTTCTTTAGTTTATATGAAATAAATTCTTCTATAATGAGAATAGAATTATAAGCGAAACAACGAAATAATTCATAAATAATTATCGAAAAAAATAAAACAGCTTCTTATTTTCATATCATAAAGAAAGAGTGATTCAAGAATATGTCTGAAGAAGAGATTCCAGAGATCAATTTAAAAGAAATGATGGTGGATGAGAGAGAGAAGAACATAAAAACAAATATGGAAAAAATCAAAAATAAAATCGTTATCATTTCCGGAAAAGGTGGAGTTGGTAAAACGACCGTTGCGGTTAATCTTGCTATGAGTCTAGCTAGTGTTGGATTAAGAGTAGGAATTCTTGATGTTGATATAACAGGTCCAAACGTTCTTAAAATGCTAGGTGTAGATCCTCAACTTAAACCAAGGGTTGAGGCTGATTCTAAAAAATTTTACCCTATAAATGGCCCCCTAAATATCAAAGTAATGAGTATGGCATTTTTAACTCTCACACCTGACGATCCAATTATATGGAGAGGCCCAATGAAAATGAGCGCAGTTAGGCAGTTTTTAGGTGATGCCATTTGGGGGGAACTTGATTATTTAATATGTGATTTACCACCAGGTACTTCTGATGAGACCCTCGATATATTACAATTAATTCCAGATGAAAATGTTGTAGTTGTTACAACTCCACAGCAAGTGGCTTTAATGGATGCAAGAAAATCAATAAAAATGTCAATGGTAATGAAAAGAAAAATTCTTGGGATTATTGAAAACCATTCAGGTTTTAATTGTCCTCATTGTGGTGAATATATCGATTTATACCCTCCAGGTGGGGCGGAAAAAGCAGCTACTGACTTTAATATTGAATTATTAGGGAAAATTCCTTTTGAAGTTGAAATAAGTCAACAAGGAGATCAAGGATTACCATTCGTTTTGAAGTATCCTGATAATAAAGCTACAAAGGCATTTAAAGCTATTGTAAATAAAGTGAGAGAGATTTTAGAGAAGTAATTTTATTTATAGAATTTTTTTTTATAAAGCTTTAATTATGGTAAGAGATTGTGTGTATTCTTTTCTCTATCTATTTCATAGATATTACATCTAATTATAAATTAATATTTAAAAGATTTTATTAGGCAATATTTATATTAT
>JAHLWJ010000149.1 GCA_019057975.1 Promethearchaeota archaeon
TTTTTCTAAGTTTTGGTTACAACCAAAAACTTATTTTCTAACTTATCGAGTAATTATTTCTTTTTTTAATATTATTCGTGAAATAACCGAATACTAAATTTTTTTTAGGATCAAATTTCTGACTGCACTTATCGGGTTTATTTTAGCCAAAAACTAAAAAACATTTTTAAATTTAACTTTAAGTTGTTCCTGAGACATTCCTAATCGCCAAAACCAATATATCCAAAACCAGAAGAAATTTACATAAAAGAATCCATATTTTTCATATCGTCTGGTTGACGTGAGCACCGCTGAATGTATATATATAAATCTATCCTTACTATATTTTTTTAATCGGTGAGAAAAATCAAAATCTTCACAAATCCATAAAGGTCGAAAACCTTTAAGTTCTTCATAAATCGATTTACGAACAAAAATAGCATTATCTCCTGGAAAGGTCCTCAACAATCTCACAAGCCAATTGCCTAATCCTTGCCACCAGAAAGCTGCAAATTTAAGGAAAGAAGATCGTTTAATCATAGGATTCCAATTCCAATCCTTTTTAAAACCTCCTCCGATAATATTGAGATTTTTTAATCTATAAATAATTCTTATAATAGCTCCTTCAGGTAAAATTGTATCTGCATGTAAAAATAATAAAATATCTCCTATTGCCTGTTTAGCACCCGTATTTAACTGGAGATAGCGTCCTTTCGGTCCAATTATCACTTTATCTGCAAGTTTTTCCGCGAGTTCAATGGTACCATCTGTAGATCCGCCATCACTTACGATAATTTCAATAGGAAATACTTTTCCAGAAGGAAATCGTGCCGCTAAACGAACTTTCTTAATTGCCTCTTCAAGATTTTCTACTTCATTTAATGTGATTATAATTACACTTACAAGCATAATGTTTATTTATTAGATTTTTTAGCGATCTTTCGTTGACGGGTCTGGTCAAGCTGTTCTACAATGTGAAGTTTTAATTCTTCTATGATTTTTGCAGTATAATAGGGATAATAGAATCCACTTGTCATTTCCGAATTTTTAAGAATATCAATATATGAAATTAATGAAACTAAATCTTCTTCAATATCGACGTCTCCATAAGGAGGGAGAGATATCAAGAGAAATTCTTGGTCTTTGCAGAATTTAGCAAATTTTGATAATTCAGATCCGTCTCGGAATAAATTATAATCCGAAAACCAATTAAAATTAAAATTAATAGTAATGCCAACGAGGTATATACCACCTCCGCTAGAGGGACCAATTATCACTGGGTTCTCATCAAATCTTTCGGCTAAATAAGTTAGAGCTTCGTTAATTACTTCAGGATCTAAAAACGGCAAATCTGCCCCTAAAATAACTATAAATTCGTTATTACTCTTAAACGATTCCTTTACAATTGATCCAAACCGTTGGTTGAAGTCTGAACCATACTGAAGAATTAAATCTATAGATTGATTCAAATGACCTTCAATTCTTAGGGTATTGATAATATCATTAAGATCGGTTACATTGTCTTGAGGAAAGTAACCAATTTGGATTCTATCTGCTATAGTCATCGAGGCTAAGCTAATCGTATCTTTAAGCATTGCTTCAGCAAGCTTAGCAGAATCTAATTCTGATAAACAAGTATCCCGGGTCAAACGAGTTTTCACTAATCCTGGAATCGGTATCTTTGTAAAGATGACTAGTGCAGAATTCATATAAATGACACAATAATTGATAATATTAATAAAGGAAACTAAGGCTTCTTAGCAATCCATAAGCCTCTACTAACCCATTTATTATGAGCTGCTTCCTGCCAAGCCAACACTCCTTTTTCTGCTTCAGCATATAATTCTTCTCCAAATCCAGAGGTAATATTCTCCTTATTTTTTTGAAGAATTGAGACATAAACATCCATGTGATTAGCAAAATCATCACCTAAGTCTTCTTTTTCTATAAGTGTCATACCTACTTTTTTGATAAGCATCTCATACCCATTAAGAGTTTGCAAATCTGGAAAAACCATAAATTCCATCAAATAATCAGCAATAGAACTAGAAGCTTCAGCAGATCCCCAGATCCAATCTGTAAATCCCAAAACACCTCCAGATTTCAAAACTCTATTTACCTCCTCTATAAGTCTGGGTTTGTCCCTTATATAACACCAAGCGTCTTGACCCCATACTACATCAAAAGTGCCTGCCTTAGCAGGTATATCTAACGCTGAACCGAGCCGGTATTCAATCATCTCCGCATAAGATTTCCCCTTTGTTCGCTTTAAAGCCTCTTCCAACATCTCTGGGGTAATATCTAACCCAACCACTTTAATTCCATACTTTTCAGCTAATTGTCTTGCTGGACCTCCCAATGCTGAACAAATATCCAAAAGATAGATATCATCTTTTTTATCAAGTCCAACCCTCTTTGCCAAAATATCGGTTTCCTCTGCACCCCCCACATGTATTTGTTCACCCATGAGTAGCTCCCAAAGTTTACCTCCAGGACCAGCATAGACTTCAGTGACATCCCAAACTGAAAAATTATATTTCTTTTTATCCATTTAAAACACTCTTGTTTTTTAGATCTGTCATCATATAACTGATTTAAATTTGAACCTTATAAATCATTAAAAAAAAGATAAATCGATTGAATTATTCGTCTTCCTTAAGAAGAGTGGGAGTATATTGATAGCATTTTGGATCAGCAGCTAAAATATCTCCTTCATAATAGTAGGCACTACTTCTACATCCAAAACAAATTGAATTATTACTGCAGCTCCCACAATTACCTGGTAGTTTAGCTGGGTCTCTAAAATCTAAAAAAAGAAGCCTTCTTTTGCGTTTCTCTACTAAAGCTTCAAGTTTCTCATCATTTACATTACCAAATTCTTGTGTTCGAATGACTGAGCATGGAGTCAACCAACCATCACTAGTAATACATATTACAGTTCCACAATAGAATTTTGATACATCCATAGGACCACAAGATGGATCTTCAGGATAGTTGACCAAATCCCTGTAAGTAAATGCGTCTTCAATTTGAGCGATTGATGGTTCCCATGAAGCATTCGCATTACAATAAATAACGGGATTAAATAAAGTTAGGCAAGTCTTAATTCCAAATTCTTCTTGCATGTAAGAAATCATACTCTTCGCATCGCCATTTGCTAAAGGCGTGGTATATGTAATACAATTGACCATCGCACCAGGATCTTTTCCAGCTTCCAAGAGGTTTTTTATTCCCTTTAAAATGTATTCAATATTTTTAGGGTCTCCATTACACCCCTCACCGCCATGTAAAATATTATATAAATCGGGGTTAATTGTATCAAGATGCGTTGAGACAAATCCTGATTGAGTTACTTCAAAAACTTTTTTCGCTACTTCGGGATTTGCTAACGGGATACCACTAGTCCAAATATTGTTAATTAAGCCGAGATCAGAGGCATAATTACACAAATCGTACCAGTCACTTCTAACCAGAGGATCTCCCCCTAACCAATCAATCATTCGTATTCCAAGGTTAAAAGCTGACTCTAACAATTCTTTAATTTTATCAGAATTCATCCCGTGAGAACTGTCAGGTCTGCTTCCCGCATAACAATAATTGCATAACTGAGGACATCTTAATGTTGACTCAATTTGGAGAATAAAGATCTTACCATCTTTATAATATTTTTTTTGAAGCTCAACTTCAGAAGCCATCCCAGCATGGCTTAATGGTACATCTTCTTTTTTCATATAGGATTCACTAAACTTCTTAATTGATTGAAGTTAATTATATTATTTTATTAAATTTTAAGATTATAAAAAAAAGAGATTTACCCATAGACAATTTCTACCCAGTCCATTCCCACCGTAAGACTTTGGATTGCTAAAGCTACTAAAGACGCAGCCATTACAATTAGGACTATCCAGAAACTTCTTCTCGGCCATGGATTATTCTGTGTATTATATCCCATTTTATATTGTTCTACTAATATTGCCACCACGAGAACAAATAATCCAATATCGTAAGTCCAAGTAGCAAACTCTAAACTTTCAGGCGGTAAATTCAAAAGATATCCGGCAGCTTCACCATAACCATATAATTGAGATTCTAAGGGTAATCTGACAATAAAGAACATCAAACCCATGTGTCCTACTAAAATCCAAGCGATAATTAATGTATGCATATTTAACCAAATCAATCCTCGTTTACTCAATCTATCTTCAAAAATATTCTTTCCATTGGCTCTCTCTCGAAATGTGATAATGATCCAGATAATAAGGATTACCGAAGATATAATGGTAAGGACTAAAGCATTATATGAACCACTCCCAATTATGGGTAACATAATAGATTGAATCATCACAATAGTTCTTGATAATGGAGATTTATGATACCACGCTAAACCTACATTTAAAATAATAATAGCATAAGCAATATTATGTACCCATCTGGGATCCATTATAGCATATTCTATAAAAATAAGCCACCATACAAGATACGCAGCTCCCATGATAATTAAACCTAATCCGGGTCCTACTAGTTTATTTTGAGTTTCTGCGTCTCGCTTTAACTTTTCATCACTCAATTACTTTACACCTTCTGAAAAAATTTGTTTTAATTCTTATATCCTTTCAATTTTATTTAATTTTTATAATTTTAAACTATAAATAGTGATAATTTATATTATTAAACTTCAGAGAATGATCTTTAAAGATAATATCAATCAAAATGTCCCTTAATATTACTATGTTCACTTTTCCTACTATGAGGGCAAGCCTCTATACAAATATTACACCAGATTGAGGTGTAATCAGAAAGTTTCCTCAAATGAGATAAACAATAAGACTCGCATGCTTGCCTATTATAACCCTCTTGGGTTAATGCTCCAGCTGGACATTTTGACAAACAAATATTACAATCTTTACAGTATTCACTATTTTCAATTGGTATTCCAGTTAATAGAGGAGCCTCTGTAACTATAGCTCTTAACCTAACTTGAGAACCGTATTTTTTACTTATAAACAAATTATTCTTCCCTATCGGACCAAGCCCAGCGAGTGCTGCTGAATCTTTTAAAAAGAGACCAGGACTATAAGAGATAATTTTAGAATTGTATCCTTTTTTAACTAAAAATTCCTTTATTTTGTGTGCTCTACTTTCTAAAATTGAATCTAAATAATGAAAAGTTTTACCAGTCGTCTGGTCCTGGCTCCAAGCATCAAGTATAATGTCGTATAAATATATACCAATTATAATTACAGATTTTCCATTTTTTAAATAATAATCTGGTCGATGCTCCTCATCATATTTAGTATACAATTCAGTGTCCGCAAAACCTATGATGTCAATACCAATACTGCTTGAAAGTTTAATTAACTCCTCAGCAAGTTGTTGGTCTCTTTCCATTTCTTAAACTCAATATTGATTATAAGTAAACAGAGTCTGTCTTAATATTTATTTCTGCTTTTTATTTTATATTGAAATACTCGAAATTACCTTATGTTTTACTATTAAGAAAATTAATTAGCTCAATAAAAGAAGAATTCTATAATATAATTATAAAAGTAAATATTACCCAATAATAACTGAAAGAAGTGTTTTTGACTAATGGATAAAGAACTAATAGGTATGTGTGGAGCATATTGTGGGATATGCGAGTGGAAAGAGAAAAGTAACTGCTTGGGATGCCAAATATGTAAAGGAGAGATGTTCTATGGAGAATGCGCTGTAGCAAAATGCTGTATCGATAAAGGATATCATCATTGTGGCTTTTGCCTAGATCTACCTTGTACGGAGCTTCAACAAGCATTTGATCATCCAGAACATGGTGATCATGGTGAAAGATTGGCCAATCTGAAGAATTGGGCTAAGGATGATGATACTATTATAAAGTTGAGAACATTTCCTAAGAAATTTTAGATAAGGCGCTAATTCAATTTGAAATAGCTAATATTAATTAGATTTATTTATTTGGATTAAGGAAAAAATTTATAACTCTAGACCTCAAATTAATCAATTAGTTGTTAATTTTATTATGATTCGAGAAAGAGTAATTTGGAAAGTTTTTGGTAAAAAACTCATCAGTTATAAAAAACTTGATGATGGAACGATTGTTGGTAGCGGGTTTTTAAATCCATTGGTAGACAGATTTCGATTAATCACTATGTTTATTGCTCAAGCTAAATTTTATAAAAATTATGATTTAGGCCGATGGCGTGGAAAACGAGTTGCTAACACTTTTGCTCCACCTGTAGGTAGCAGAGCTATGTTTCGCGCTATGAAGAACGTCTTAAGAGGTCGTATCTTGCGTCATGCTCGTCCGATAGCGATGACTTTTGCGGTTACATATGATTGTCAATGTAAATGCGTTCATTGCAGTGCTGGGAAACATTATAGAACAGATATTCCAGAATTAACTACAGAAGAGGCTAAAAAACTAATTGATGATAGTCTAAATTTAGGTATATCAGTATTGGCATTTACTGGAGGAGAACCATTACTTAGAGAAGATATCTTTGATCTGATTAAGTATGTTAATAAAAAAAAGGCTGTTCCCATTATATTTACTAACGGACAATTTTTAACTGAAGAGAATGTTAACAAATTGGCAGATGCAGGACTGTTCTGTTTATATGTGAGTATAGATAGTCCAAATCCAGATGAGCATAATGAATTGCGAGGGATGCCTGGTCTATTTGATACTGCCTTAAAGGGGATTAGAATTGCGAAAGAAAAAGGGATGTTTGTTGGATTATCTTCTTACGCAACTCAATCATCAACAAAAGAAGGTAGGTATAAAGAAATACATAATTTAGCAATAGAATTGGGCTTACACAATGTAATGCTTTTTGATGGTGTTCCTACAGGTAACATGCTTAAAGATACAAGCGAATTACTTAAAATGGAACAACATGAGGAAATTCGACAATATTCAGAGTATATAAGGCAAAATCAAATAATTCCTCCACTTTCAGCGCAGTCTTGGCAAAATTCCATTGAATCATATCTTGGAGGTATTGGATGCTTGGCAGCATATATTCAATACTATGTATCAGCATATGGAGATGTAAGTCCTTGCGATTTTACCCCAATTTCTTTTGGTAATATTCGAGATGCTCCTTTAAAAAAAATCTGGAAAAAAATGATCCATCATCAGGCTTACAAGCATCGTACTTCATTTTGTAGAATGCAGAATGAAAAATTTAGAGAGATTTATATCAATCCAATTCCTGATGATGCTACCTTACCTTATACCATTGATAACCTTCCAAATCTAGATTATAGGAAGTAATTTTTTGAAAATAATAAACCTTGACTCTGAGGAAAACCAAAATTAATCTTTAAGAGAAATTGTTTGAAACTTAGAATTTTAGTGGTTTTGTGAAATTACCGCTGTTAGTTTTTTGAGTTTTTACAAAATTACTTATTTATTATAGATAAGGATTAAATCCTAATTTAGAAATCAAATCAAAAGAAAATTTAATCAAAGTCAAATTTTTTTGTTATTCTACTTATTATGAGAATTATGAAAACGATGAAAAACAAGATAATTACTCTTAGCAATTGCATATAACCTGACAAAGAAAGAAAAATCTCACCAAAGAAATTTGTTGCAAAATGGTATAAGATTGCAGATAAAATGCTTCTATTGGTATTATTATAAATCCAGGTATAGATTACAGAATCAGGAATCAATGCAATAAAAAACAACCAAAAATCTAAGGTTCCAATTCCAAGCGAATATTGATATCTCCCTTCCAAAAAGAAAACAGGCAAGTGCCAAAGAGCCCAGAACCCTCCAATAATGATACTTGAACTTAATGCAGTTCTTTTTTCTTGTAGTTCATCTAAGGCGTATCCCCTCCAACCAAATTCTTCCGCTAATACTCCGAGTATTAAAAAGAGGAGGTAAGGAAGAAAACTAAATATATTGCCCAACAACTCCACATCAAAATTAGTTCCATCACCACCGAATAAGATATTTAATCCGATTGACAGTAAATTGACTCCAAAAGTGATAAGTAATATAATTGCATACCACATTATTTTAATATCCTTAAAGTTTCGAGACCTTTTCCAGAAATCTGAAATTTCATCTTTTGGTTTTGTAAAATAAACCAATAGTATGCCAATTAAGGATGGTCCAATACCACCAATGAAGAAGAAAATCGTAGATAGTAGATAGAAGTCGTTTATGCTTAAAACTATGGAAAATATCCAAAAAAACCATGAATAAATAAAAGTTAGAACAAAAAATGACAGTGGTTTCTCTACAAATCTTCTCATTATTTTCAAAAAATGGAACATAAATTAAAAATAAATTGGGCATCGGAGTGTAAAAGTATATAATAAAATTTCTGTCTAAACGATTTTTCCTAATTTTGAAAAAAGATTTTTCCTTCCATTTACTTTCAATTCTTATTTTCTTTCAATTATTTTTAATTAAGTAGGCGCAGAAATATATGATTATTCTTTAAAATATCGGGAAATTTTTTCAATATTCTTCGTAAAACGGTTAATATTCTTTAAATAAATCGTGAAATAACCGTTGGATTATATGAGCTTTTAATTGGGTAATTTCATATCATAATCTTTTTTATTTATAATTCTAACCATTAAATGATTCATCAAATTGTTATTTTAAGACTAATTAAGATATGAATTTCAATGTCATTTGTTATAAATAAAAAAATTGAAGATATTATTGAGAGTGATTTAAACTATCTCATTGATAATGAAAAAATTGAAGCTAAAAAATTAGAGTATAAACGAGAATTACCAGGAAACACAGATTCAAATAAAAAAGAATTTCTTTATGATATTTCTTCTTTTGCCAATGCTAGCGGGGGTGAAATTTTATATGGAATTCAAGAAGATAGTAGTACAGGTAAACCAATTTATCCACTTGAAGGAATAGAGATTTCTAATGTAGATGAAGTTAAACAGCGATTAGATAATTTGATTCTAAATGGTTTAGAACCGCAATTACCCTCATATTCATACAATATTCAGCCTATTCCTCTTTCGAATTCGAAATATGTAATTATAATAAGAATATCAAGAAGTTGGCTAAATCCTCATAGAGTTTCTTATAAAAGTTCTCATAAATTCTATTCGCGTAATTCAAGTGGTAAATATTTGATGGACATACAAGAAATTCATGCTGCTTTTATATTATCAGATTCTAAAACCGAAAAAATAAATCATTTTATTGAAAAACGACTATCTGCTATAATATCTAACGAATCACACATCCAATTTAATAATAAAGAAATATTGGTTTTGCATCTTATTCCCTTAGAAGCATTTAGTTTAGGTAAGGTTTATGAAATTAACAATTTAATTCAACAATCTCTTGCTTTGAGACCCATGCATAGTTCTAATTGGGATTCAAGATATAATCTTGATGGATATTTAACTTTCAACATTATTAAAACTAGAACACCTTTTGAAATAAGTTATGTTCAATTATATAGAAACGGCATCATAGAAGTAGCAGAGGACTATTTATTCCAACCTTACAAGGAGAGAAATAATCCCCCAATCATACCAATTTCTGAAATCGAAATGGAATTAATGGAAAAAATTCCACATTACTTAAAAAATTTAAAAGAAATAGAAGCAGATCCACCCGTGTATATTTCGATTAACATATTTGGTGTCAAAGGATTTGGACATCCTTCACAATTCGAAACTACATATCCTATAGATAGAGATCATTTGAATCCTCCTAATATTTTACTGGAAAGTTATAGTGTAGATTTAGGTAGACTTTTCAGACCTACTTTCGATTCTTTATGGAATGCATGTGGTATTTCGAAATCTCCTAATTATGATGATGATGGAAACTGGGTTAGACCTTAGAATATTGGTTCTATTCATATTAATATTAAGTTTTTGATCGTGAAACGGTTATTGTTTACTTACCTATATCCACAATTAATTCTTGTAACTGAATAAAGCTGTTAAAGATCTTTCTCTTCGAATAATTTTTTAGATCTCTCTAACTCCTCTTCCATTTCTGAGTTTGATAAAGCGGGAGCCTGTATTTTTTCACGTTCAACATATTCCATCATTTTATTTACAGTTGATTTATTTTCAAAATCCGGACTTCAAACAATTTATATCAATCCTTCAAAGTTGTGGTAAGAGAGAAATTACTTCAAGAATTATAATAGATAAATTGGTAATAGACTATCCAAACCTCTTCCTGAATTTTTTTGTGAAACCGACGGCAAAAGATAAAGTTGTCTCCATATTCTTATCTGGAAATAAAGAATTCTTAATGGAAGACTACAAAAGGACAATCTCGGACTTCGGTCAATACAACTTCTTTTTCGCGTTTAAGCGACATCTGGTTCATTTAGGGGTCTTAAGCCAAGAGAATACGACTTTTTATAAAAAAACCGAAGAATTAGATGTGGAAAATGATTTTTGGATTCTGGGTAAGGATGTATTAATTTAGGGAATTATGCTTTATCATTATAATTATTAATAAAACTGAAAATATTAATTTTTAATGTCTGAGAATGATGCGTTCTTGTAGAAAATGAAATTTTTAATTCTAATTTCAAAAATCTTGGATTTCAAGGAACTCACTCTAAATTAACGATCTATTATGTAATTCAGATAAATATTAATTAAAAAATATTAAGTAAAAATAGAATTATTAATTCTCTAAA
>JAHLWJ010000661.1 GCA_019057975.1 Promethearchaeota archaeon
AGAATTAAAAATCTAGTTCATCTGCTATTAATTTAAATGATTTATTATTTTTATTACTTGATTTAATAGATTATTAGTGATTTTTTAAGATAGTTGGTAAGAAATTAGCGATAAAAATAAATATCTTGCTTTTGCAATACTTATCGGGGGTAAGAGTACACGTTTCGGTTCGGATAAAGGGCTTTTTATCTTTCAAGGAAAATCTTTTATTTCTTACCTATTAGAAACGGTATCTCGTTTTAAGCTTGATGTTTTTCTCATCGCTAATTCACAACAACAAGTTCAGAATTATATAAATGAGATTGACTACACGGAGATATCAGCCTTTATTGTAGATGATTACGAGATTAGTATAAATCAGAAGTTAAGCTCGCCATTAATCGGGCTTTATACTGCTTTTAAAGAACTCCAGAAATTAGGCTATAAAAAAGTTTTTGTGCTTTCTTGTGATAATCCTCTTGTTAAATTTGAAGTCATTGAGTATATAATAAATCGTTGCGATGGATTTGATTGCTGTATCCCAAAATGGAAAAACAATTTTTTAGAACCTTTGCTCGCCATTTACCCTATTGCTAGAGCGTTTGTATCAACTAAACAAAATTTAAAAAAAAGCATTTTCAAATTGACGCATATAGTTAGTCAAGCTTGGAAAACTAAATTTATCTCTATTGAAGACGAAATTTGGCTTTTGGATAAGAAATTGCAGTCATTTATTAATGTAAACACTAAGGAAGATATACCTAATCTGAACTTGGAAGAATAAGAATCAGGTTGTATAAATTTAATTACTCTCGTGGTAAAAATGTGCTAAGGACTCCAAAAAGGCCTCCACCAATTAAGAAGAAGGCTCCTAAGCCTGTACCTCCTCCAATATTTATAAGAATGGGGTAGATATTTTCAATTTGCCCTCCTGTAAAAAATAAGGCTAAAAGACTACTTATAGGTCCTAGAATTTCAGTATAAAACAATAGTACGAACATCACTCCAACTCCTAGTGGAAAAAGTGAAAAGACAAACCCTATAGCTCTTGATTTAATCCCGATTAGTTGAAGACCTCCTGAGATTATAAAGATTGCAAAAACTACTAAGAGAATGTAAAATAACCATACATCAATGCTTACCACAGTCGCATATACAACAGCATTCGTAAACAAGTCAAAAAGGTTAATGATAAAGCCAATCCCCGAACCAACAAGTCCAACAACACCATTTATAGCAAACAAATAAGTACCAACTAGGGTAAGGAGTGCTCCTATTATTATAAACACTTTTACTAATGCCATAATATCTCACTGAATTATATTTTTTTTATAATTTTTTTCTAAAGAAAATCAGAATATATTTTCTTTCCACTTCTATAAAATTTAGGTATACAGAAACATTTTTTTAAATACTAAATTAGTAAAAAAAAAAAAAATTATGGAATTTCTTAGTCTCGTCCCATAAATCCTGCAATTAGTCCCAAAGCTCCTCCAGCAATTAAAACATACAACCCTAAAGAGGCAGGGCCAAGAGGTAAGTCGAAGGGAATAATTCCATCAATAATTGGGACAGAATCACCGAAAATGTAAATAACCCAATCGATATTAATCACAATATTAAGTATGCCCAAAAGGGTGAGTATCCCTATCGTAAGTACAAATATCGACCCAATTATCGCTAAAACTCGACTTTTAATTCCTATTAATTGAAAAATTCCCGAGAGCAAAAATACAATTAAAATACCTGCGATGATGTATATTGCAAAACCAGGAATTCCCAATAACACACCTAATGCATCAGCATCAGTAAACATAGCTGGCAAATTTTTAACAATTCCAATTCCATAGGCATAATACGTAGGAGGTACTGCTACTGAAACCCAAGATAACATGAAAGTAGCTACAATTGTCAAAATTCCCGCTAATAGACTTAAAATTTTTCCAGCTGCCATAATTCTCAATTCTCTTTTTTTTGATAATTTATTTTATAAAGAAATTAAAGATATGTACCTTTTCCAATTTAATAAATTTAGGTATTTCTTTTAAGTCTTTAAATAAGTTTCGTAATTCATTGCTAAATATGTCCATTTTTAAGTCATAAGTTCTTCATTTAATTTAGTTTATATTTAAAAATAGATTTGAAGTGAAACAATATGCCACAGGATATACCAAAAACATTTAAACCTCGCTTGATAAAAGAAGACGATATGTACGGTGAACTTGAAGGATACAGACTAAACCTTTTAAGGCCGAATGTGTACCAATTTTACTCGAGAACCGCAGGATGTCACATTTTTCTGATAATTGGCGAGGATCTCAATGTTTTAATCGATACAGGTATTATTACTAAATTCAATAGCTTTAACTATTTGCTCACTACAGAAATTGGGTTAAAAGTAGAAGACATAGGATTAGTTATTAATACGCACGAACATTTCGATCATATTAGCGCTAATGCCTATTTTTATTGCCCCATTGCTGCCCATCGATGGGCTGCGATTAAAATACAACACAGCGATGAATTAATAACTAAAGGAAAAAAGTGGGGCGTCGATTTAACCGACATGA
>JAHLWJ010000662.1 GCA_019057975.1 Promethearchaeota archaeon
GATTTATAAGTAGGCAATGATGACGTTTTTTATATTCTTACTTTATTAAGGAAAACTTTGAGAATTTTTGTACTTTCTGATATGAAGATCTTTAGTAAATTCATTCTAAAATTATAAATTTAAGCCTAGGATATATATTATTCAATAATCGATTTAGGATGTATACTTTAGAAAATAATGCCAGATCTAAGTGAATTAATCAATCTTTCAAAAAAGCATGTTAAACCTGCTAGCTTCATGTTATCAAGGGCTTTTCAAAATGACCCAGTGCTTCGATGGCAAATTACTGATGAGAATAAAAGACTTTCAAACCTTCATTACTTTTGGGAACTCTCTCTTCGTATTGGCATAAAATATGGTGAGGTATATGGTACATCTGAAGATTTAGAAGGAATCGCTGTTTGGCGTCCTCCCAAGAAAGTAAATATTTCTTATTGGAAATATATAAGAAAGGGTGCAATCAAATTTCCATTTAAATTTGGAATAAAATCTACAAAAAGAATAACATTTGTTCAAGCAGTTAATGACTCCATACGTAATATATATATGAAAATTCCTTATTGGTACTTGGATGTAATCGGTGTAGATCCGCACTATCAAGGAAAAGGATTCGCAAGCATGCTCTTAGAACCTATGCTAAGACGTATAGATAAAGAGAATTTGCCAATTTGGTTGGAAACGGTTTTAGAGAGAAATGTATCTTTTTATGAGCGTTTTGGTTTTTATATACTTGAGGAAATTATTATTCCGAAGACAAATATCGTGAATTGGTTTATGATCAGAGAAAGTGATATTTAAATTTTCTAATCACGTTTCTTTTAAAAAAAGAAAAAAGAGGAGTTTCTTATTTATTTTAATCTTCTTTCTATCAGTATTTATTGAAATGAGAATAATTATAAAATAAATATTATTCGATTCTAATAACAAATAAAGTAAGAGAGAGAAAAAAAAATTAGATTAAAACTTGGTCTTTTTCTGAAAAACTATAATGCCTAGTATTATGAAGACAATTGTATATGTTACAACAATTAATAATCCACCAAATAGAGTAATTGGAATGGTTTCAGCACCTGCACCTATCAATGATGAATTAAATAAATTATCATTCAATCCATGCCCTAATACAGTAAGTTGAAGAAATATTTGTTTAGCCCAATATGGTGGAGTGAAATATACTATAGGACTTTCAAACGGCATCATACTTCCTGAGAGAAAAATTAGTAACATAAAGACCAATAACGAAAAAGCATTAGCTACTTCAACATTTTTTGATATGCTTGCAATAATAATTCCCAAACCAACAGCTGAAATTCCAAATAAAACAGCTATTAAAAATCCGAAGAATAATTCTAATGGACCTTCGTAATATAAACCGAGTATAGCATAGCCAACAATAAACATAATTACTATTTGGAGCATCAAAAAAAGTGATTCAGAGATTAATGCTCCTAAGAACATATTCTTTCTCCCAGTTGGCATTGTATCCAAGCGATTTAACATCCCCGAGCTTTTATCCTGAGCAAACATTATAGCAGCATTCATAGTTCCCATACCTATCGCATACACAATCATTCCAGGAAAACCGTAATCAAAGCCAGTTCGACCAGTTGGATCTTCTTCGTGACCAAACATGAAGTAAAACATAAGGGTAAACATAATTGGTAATAAAAGTGAAAAAAACATATATTGCCAGTGTCGTAGCTTATCTTTAAGATTTTTGATGGATATTTGAATAGCTTTATTTTCTAAAATGGTCAATTTAATCTCTCAACCTCCTTCCTGTTAAATTCAAAAATACATCTTCAAGAGAGTTTTGTCTAAACTTTATATTTTCAACCTCCTCAATATTTTCAATTAGTCCTTGTTGTAGAAGTTTCACAAGGTTTTTTAAACCCCCTTGAAAAGCGATTAACAGTGTTTTTCTATCCTTCTTTTGAATTTCACTCCAATTTGCAACAAATGGGATGTTTTGTATATTATTTTTCACTACTTCAAGGTCTTCTTGTTCAAGGAAGGAGACTTCTAAAATATTATCACTCCCATACTTCTCTTTTAATTCCGTAGGAGTTCCTTCAGCTATTATCTTTCCATGGTCAATTATTGCTACTCGATCACTTAAAGAATCAGCCTCAACCATATCATGTGTCATGAGAATAATTGTACTTTCCTTATTTTTCAAATCCCGAATAAAATCCCAAACGAGTCTTCTTGCTTGAGGATCAAGACCAGCTGTAGGCTCATCAAGAAATAAAATCTCTGGTTCAAATACTAGAGACATTACGAGATTCAAACGCCTTTGCATACCCCCTGAGTAACGTTTTGACCAGTCTTTTCTTCCCGCTATACCAAAATCTTCCAGTAATTTTTTGGTTTTCTCTTTTGCTTCTTTACGTGGCATATCATGCATGGCAGCGACAAACTCTACATTTTCTTCAGCTCTTAAAACATCATAAATAATAATATCCTGAGGACATACACCAATTTTCTTTACAATCTCTTTTTTTCCTGTTAAAATACTATAACCATTGACAAAAGCATCTCCAGCGGT
>JAHLWJ010000150.1 GCA_019057975.1 Promethearchaeota archaeon
TTAATTTTTAGGAATTCCATTTTAACCATATTTCCAGTGTTTCATTATCAGGAGGTTTACAGTTCTTTGTAATTGTAATCCAGTGGTATTCATCTATCAATTTTGGAATTGTAGCATAACTTTTATTCAGCTTAACTGGAACATCTTCAAATCTAAAACCATTTTTATGGCAAGATATTTTTAATTCCTTTATCTCGTCTATAACTTTAATTAAAAATTGTTTATAAGTAGAGATTCTGTATTTTTGCTTAAATTCTTTCCTCATCGCACCATCCCAAGGAATTAGAGATTCTGGTCTAAGTGCGAATAATATCTTTGACGATGGGGTATGTCCAAATCGCTTAGGTGTAGTACTACCATTCTTTCTTTGAGCATAAGATGCTATTTTTTTTATAAGAGAATTGTAAGATTTTTCAATTAAGTCTAAATTATCAGCAGTAAGCTCCCATATATTTAAATTTTTTTGTGGTAAATAAGAATAATATTGCATATACCAATCATGCAATTCTTTTGAAGCCAAATCATGGTATTTTTTATAAAAATTTCTGCAACCCCAATAATTTAGCCATTTTATTAAAGCTTGTCTATGTGATTGCAAATTTATATCAACATTATTATTTGTGAAGTCTATGAATTTTTTATATGCTTTATCGAAATTTTCTAAACTACTGTAAACATAACTTGTAAATGCTAATTCATAAATGTTCATATTTTATTTTGTTAAAATTGTATTTAATTTCTCATATATTTTTATTTTCCAAGTATAAGCATCTAAAGATTTTCATAAATATATTATTTAAGGTAATACCTAAACAAAATTGACCTAAATTTGTTCTTTGACAACTTAAATTCTCTGATTTAGTAACTTACGAAGTAGTACAACTAAATTCTTGTTACGATTGTTAAATCGCCATTCTATCTCCTTTAAGTGGAGATTCTAGTTCTTTGCCAAACAGTTTTATCAAATTTTCTGGTTAAACCACAGTTAGAACAGCGCTCTTTATTAATAGAAAGATGCCAAAATTTTTTATTGCCACAGCGAGGACAATTTTTCATGGCTAAAATTTACTATATTATCAGGGAATTGTCAAAGTACTAAGTGCAATTATGTTTTATAATTATCTTAAATTTTAAAGGATTTTATATAAAAGATTATTTAAGATATGAGAAGTACGATTATTAAAAACAAGAATTTTAAAAATAAGTTAATGGTTTATGTAATGTCTCTAACATATATTAAATTTCAATATATTCGAAATTTGGACTAACAAAGTGAGTCACAAATAGGACGTTGAGACTGTCGGAAAAGTCATTTTGATAAGGTCTAATTCTCTCAAAATAGCCATTTTTTAACATCTAATACTAAATTTATATGTTGTTGAGCTCACATAAATCCATATCCGTATGTATTCTCTAATATTCTAGCCATATCCATCCCATAACATCCAACTTTCCCAATATTATATACTATACAGTACAGCAACCACTGGATATTTACCTTTACTTTCCCTCGCAAGGTAAGGTAATCCATCATTTTTTGTATCCGTATGTTTACAAAAACAGGTTCTACTATTTTTATCCTCTCACTGTAAATCTGTCGCCCTTCCTCTGTGTCAATCTTCTTGATCATCTCTTTTGAAAAGTCCCGTTCATGTTTTTCTAATGGTATCAATAAATATCTTCTCAGAGTTTTCCAATATGTTTTTGAACTTATGCAGTTACACATGTACTTTTTTATGTGAGGTATCAGCTATAAAGATCTCTCAAACTTTTTATAATTAAATATTATTCCCTATCTTGTTCAGATAAAACCTTTAATGCCTCTTTTTTATAAGTCTGTTCTTGGAGAATTAAATCAAAAATATCCATAGCCATTTCCTTGTACTTATCATTGATTATTTTGTTATATGCTTCAATTAAAATTTGTATTGGCTCCCCTTCAAGAGCATTATATCGGATATCAGGTTTTTCAAAATTTTTATAATTTTGCATTAGATCAATACATTTTTCTGGCTTATAACTAACAATCTTTGCCAAGAACTTAAAAAAATGTTCACAGTTCTTTTTAATTACCCTTGATTTAGAATATTCTAAGATTAAACCATCTATTTCATTAAAATCTTCTACTTTGAAATTATTAAAACACCAATCATATTTTTGGCTTACTTCATCAGAATCTTCATCTAAAAATCGCAAATATATTTGCTCAGATTTGTAAGTTATTTGAGAATTTTGATTAGTTAAATGTCTTGAGGCAAATTTAATAGCACCAAGTTTTATTTCTTCGTTTGTTTTAAAACCTTTTTCTAATAATTCCTTACTTTCAGGATAGTTTCTAATATAAGCAAACATTAAAATTTCTCCTATATATTCACCAGCACTAGAGAACCCAGGCTTTTCTTTTAAATTAATTACTCTTTCTAAATGAGGAATAAAATCCTGAAAATTATTTTCTGTCATTAGATACTCAAGACATCTTAACCCGTACTTTATTACTTGAGGATGTTTATCAATGGTTATTTTTATAAAAAGTTTATAAACTTTATCTCCATTCCATTTTATCATTCCCTGTAGATACTTTATTAAGCAACATCTTATTGCCACAGATTTATCATCAGCTATTTTGTTTAAGATTTCAAATATTTTGTCTGCATATTGAGTTTTATACCCATGGATAACTAATCTAACAGTTGCTGCACCACGAACTGTATTTAATCCATATGTAAAAGGATCACCAGCATTAGCTTCCCAGGACTCTTCTTTAGGGTTAGCATCATTTAATGCATAATCTTCTAAAATTCTTATTAAATCTAAATTAAGATTGTCTTCATTATCAATATAATCAATAGCCCAGACAATACGCCTTCTAAATTCTTTATCTTCATATTTCCAGTACTTTTTCACCAATTGTTTAACCTTTTCTATATTATATTTTGCCTTTACAAGACCATCTAGCCCAGCTGCAAGATAAGTTATAGAAATATCTTTTCTTTTACCAAGAGTAAATATAAAATTGTAAAAATCATTGGGGCGTTTTGAAACTTGGTCAGTAAATGCACGAGAGTGTTCTATTATTCCTCCTTTCAATAAATTTTTCTTTGGCATTCCCCATTCTGTTGATTCATCATACTTCTTAAAAGAAGAGAGCCATTGTTCAAACGTCATTTTTTCATAAGCAGTTGTTGGCAAAGGAGGACCCACCCATTCAGTCTTAGAAACTAGAGGAGGCTCTTCTTTATACTTACCAAATTTATGTTCTAATTCCAGAAATTTCTTTTTCATAGCAGTATAGCCTGACAATTCTTCAGCTGAAATTGCATTTAGAAGAATGAATTTTGAATATCCTATACTGCTTGGTTGCCCTTTTTCTCTATGTTTTTCCCATTCTGGGGAGACTGATAAAATAAGTTTATTAGTTTTCTCTTTTTGTTCTTTAGAAAAATACGGATATATATTTTTAAGAAAAGTTCTTAATTCATATTTACCAGCCATATTTTCAAGGACACCATCTCTAGTAATAAAGCCAAATCCCTCATTGACATACAACTCTGGTTTTGCGTTATACCCTTGTAATACCATTTTTAACAAAGTAATTGAACAACTTTTATCAAATCCTTTAACTAATTTTAGAAACTGAGTCTTATTATTTACCGCTACTGTTTTTAATTTTTCTAAAACTAATGAAAGAAATTGCCAATGAAGATATAAGTCAGATTCAAATTTATCATAGCCATAAAATGCTCCATCTAGATAAAAGCCGGTTTTACTTTCCCATTTTGTTTTATTCACAAGTTTACGAGTTATGCGCAATGCTTTAGAAAGAACTACATCAGGATTCCAATTAAGTAATTTTTTAAAAACTTCAATATCATGATAATCAAGAAACTTTTTTTTATCAAAATCATCAGTGGATTTAATAATATCAACTTTTTCATTTAAATCATTAAAAAATACTTCAAGTACAACTTCAGGATTATACTTTAGAATTCTTTCTAAAAAATGACTAAAATAGAGACGGTTCCACTTCTTGATAGCTGATAAATTAGAATTATACAGTTGAATTGCTTCTACATCTTCCCAATGGTCAAGCCCATCAAGAATATAAGCGATATATTCATCTTTCTTATCAATGTTTGGGAATTGACCTAGGAAATCAATTACAGTTTTTGTATAAGGGTTTATAAGACTCCTTAATTTCCAAATAATGAGATTTATAAGCTCTTCATCACCTGATTGTAAAAATATTTGCAAGTATCCATTTGAAATCAAATACTTCAACCATTTTTCAGATTGGATGCCATCAATAAAATGTTTTTTAAAATTGTCATCTCTTTCTAATAATTGTTTTACTATTTGCCATTCTTCATCTTTTGGATTTTGCAAAAAAGTAAGTTGATTTATAACCAAAAGGCGAATGTGAAATCTAACTTTGGGATTCGTTAAAAATTCTTTTAATTCTTTCAAATATCTGATAAAGTCATTATTTCTAAGATAGGACAAAACCTGTTTTACTTGGGATCTTACAAACAATCCCTGATGTTGATTAAGAATTACCTTTATTAATGAATTGTGGCGTTTTAGAAAAGTTCTGGCATAACAGTAATCAAAGAAAGATGAATGCAAAAATTGAAGTTTATGATTCTGTTTATATAATATTGATTGGCTCAATAAGTAATCTATTCCTTTGCTATTATTATCTAATAAAGCAGATGGCACAGTTAATGTTTTTGCTCTATCCATATTTTCTATGATAGTATCTATTGCTTTAAGAACATTATTCCGAAGATTGTCATTCGATTTTACAAGAATCCTTTGGTCCCAGAGTTCATTATACAAATCCTGTAGGGTATTTAACGAATTGAGATTAATATGTGGTTCATAAATTTTACAAAAAATATCAAGGTGTAGAGGAATCCTAAGGAGATTAAATAAAGTATTAGAGATTCTTTTCATTTTTATGCCCAATCCTGATAATACTTCATCTACCTGACTATCATTCAGTTCCTTTAGGTATATAGTATATTTACCTTCAAATAAACTTAATGTAGAGTCATATTTAAGATCATAAGTTCTACAAGAAATAATAATCCTTAATTCTTTAATAAGAGAAAGCTGAGATATTAAATTAAAATATGAATTTATAGCTTTCCTGTCTTTAGCCATTGTAAAAGAAAGAGCATCAAGTTGGTCAAATATTACTACTCCTCTTCCATATCTCTCTACAATAGCTGCCATTGTTTCCTTAATTCCATCTGAAAGTCCTATTTCATTAGATAAAATCCTTATGGAATTATAATCAAATAAATCAGCTTTTATTCCTAAAACAGGTATTTTTTCTTCTTGAAGTATTATCAGTAAATCTCTTAAAATAACTGTTTTACCACAGCCCGCTTTTCCTGTTAATACTGAAATTGGGGAATCTCCCTCTTTTAATGGTGCCTTAATCCAATTAACTAAAGTGGTAACTTCATCTCTATCGATGTGTATATCACTGATAAAGGTATATGGAACAGAAGCTAAGGATGCTGATGCAAAATACACTTTTTCTGATAATTTTTCTACTTTCAAATGTGGTTTTAGATGTATGTTATTTTTTTCCAGATACTCTATAATATCCTTTCTGGTAATAGTTTTGCCCTGTTTTCCAGCCTCTATAGCTAATTGATACAAACAGTTAGGTGCAGAATTTGAATTTGTTATATGACCAAAAAGTTTTGCCTTAATAAGATCCTTTATTTCTTTTGTATCAATAATATGTTTAAATTTTACCTGATTTGCAAACTTCAGCATTTCATTATCTGTAAAACCTAATTCATTTTTTAATTTATCCCATTCTTTTATGTATTTACCTTCTTTAAGATTTATTTTTAATTCCACTCTTGATGTACAAGAAGCTCCTCGAGGTAAAATTTCTTTAAAAATTGGGCAGGGACTTTGAGTTACAAAATATAAAGAAGCAGTAAGAGTTTTAGTAAACTGTTCTTTAAGTCGGCTTAATACTTTTTGATGTTTTAATTTACTTATAGTCCAATCTCTAATATCCGGAGCACGAAATTTGAGATTGTAAAATTCTTGTTTAGAATCAGAATAAATATAAATATCATCAATTGCTGTGATTTTTATTTCTTTAGTCTTAATGTCTATATAAGTTCTGGCCTGGGGTTTTATATTTAAACCCTCATCAAAAAATGAATCCACAAACTTTAAAGCAACAAACCATGCCTCAAAATCGATCCCAGTAATTGTTGATTGTCCTCCTAATTTTGGCATTATTTCCTCAAAACCTAATTTATATCATTTTGTAACACATCTATTAACCTTAGCCATTATATAATATTCACTTTTCTCCTCATATTTATGTTTAGCCTCATTTTTATCACAAACCTCTGCCACCAGTTGTGAAAAATATTGTCTTTGTAGTCTCGGTCTATTGCCCTTTAGTCTATGAGCTCTCTTTAATCCTTTACTTTGCCGGCAACTCGTGCAAACTCTGCGGTTGGTGCAAGTTGAAAATCAATGATTTTCAGTATAACTTGAGCAAGTAAAGCGATCAATTTTGCCTAACACGTTTTTATACGAAATGTTTTCATCAAAATATACTTTTCCTGCATATTATATAAAAAATTAACAATTTATTTTTAAAATTTTTAGGATTTTTATGATTTTATATAAAAGGTGATTTAAGATATGGGTAAAAAAAATATTAAAAATTTAACAATTAAAAAATAGGTTAACAATTCTAAATAGAGCTTTAATATAAGAGTAGTTGCTGAGGAGAATTTGAGTAGATTATAATAAATTTAAATATTCACAGTTAGGCATTGTTGTTCCATATTCCTAACATAACTCTTTATCTGTACTATACACATTATTTTAATAAATCTTTACTATTAAACTTCGTTTTACTTTTACAAAATAAATTGTTATCACAACCTTATAACCTTATACTTTTAAATATAAACTTTTAGCAAGTTTTCATTTTAGCTTTTACCTCTTTTTGATATAATAAAAATAACGAATAGAAAAATCTAATTGGAAAATTTTGGTTATCATTTCAGAAAACATAGGCTTTGGTAACCTTATTTTTATAAGAAGATACTGTGAGAAAAAAGAAAGGCTGAAGTGAAAGTTAAGGGTGATCTTAAAAAATTTTATCTTAATCTAGGAAAGAATAAATACCAAAAAGGTAATTATGCTGAAGCCATTGAAGGTTTTGAAAAGGCAATGGAAAAGGGAGTAAAATCACAAGAGTGTTGCCCTGAACTAGATGATTCTTATTACAAATTGGCAAGACAGTATTGTAAAAAAGAATATTGGGAAAATGCGAAGAGATATATTTCCAAAGCCCTAAAATATAATCCTCACTCAGTTTTATACCTAAGATTAACAACGATCTTGGATAAGAATATTAAAGATCCCCAGGCTTCTATGCATTTATATTTGAATCAGTATGGGAGTTATTACAATATTAAAGGTGAACTACAAACATTATTAGATTATGCTAAGAAGAGGGGTATTGTGGTTGAGCCTGTAAATTTTGACCATGATAGATTTTCACCATTAATAAAAGAAACTTACTGTGTAGGTGTATATAGACCTGGATATGATAAAGATGCAGGTAATCCTTTTAGTAAAGCAATACGTTATATAAAGAAAGAAGGTTCTGATAAGATATCACCGTTTTTTGGCAAATTGATGGTAGAATATTTAGTGTTTGAAACCACCCTGGTTGATTGTTTAGATTTAGTAATACCTGTTCCAGCAGATCCATCAAGAAGAATAGATCGCGGTTATCATATAGTAGATCATATGAAAGAGCCATTTGAGAGAGTTCTTGCCCTGCCGGTATGTAAAGACATTGTAAAAAAGATCAAGAGTACACCATCTCTTCGTGGATACAGCAGAAAAGACCGCGCTGAAATTCTTTCAGGAGCCTTTCGCTTGATTAATCCAACAATTATAAGAAATAGAAATGTATTGATTATTGACGATGTGCTTACTTATGGAACAACCATATGCGAGGTAGCAAAAACAATTAAGGAAGATAATCCTAAAGAAATATATGCCCTCGTACTTTCAAAAACAGAACATTCGAAAAGGGTAAGATGATGGATGAAGAATTAATATATCTTAAAGCACTCGAATTAATTTCAGGATTTGGACCCTTCAGGATCTCTTCCCTTCTCAAAGATTTTTCAAAACCAAGCAATGTTTTTTTAGCTAAGGAGGAACAACTCCTTTCCTTAAAATATATACCTAAGAGAATAATCAAACAGTTTATAAAAAAAAGAGACGATGTACTTCATCAAGCTAGAAAGAAAATGTATAAGGATATTAAAACAGCTAAAAGAATATCTGCATCTTTTATTTCAATTTTAGATTTCAATTATCCTAAACACCTTAGAGAGGTTAAGAATGTTTCACCCCCAATTCTTTACTATAAAGGGAATTTAGAAGTAATTAGAGAACGAGCCATCTCTATAATTGGTACACGGAATCCGTCATCATGGGCAAAGGAATTAGCATACAGACTTGGATACTTATTCGCAAAAAAAGGGTGGGTTATTATTAGTGGGATGGCTTCTGGGATAGATAGAGAAGCTCATCTTGGTGTTTTGAAAGCAAAAGGAAGTACAGTAGCAGTATTAGGAGGTGGGGTAGATAAAATCTATCCTAAGGAAAATGCGGATATTTATTTAGAGATAGCTAAGCATGGATGTATTGTTTCAGAATATAGTTTCGGTTCCCAACCAGAACCCTCTAATTTAAAGAAAAGAAATAGGATCATTGGAGCGTTATCCAAAGGTATTATAGTTGTAGAAGCACCTATTGATAGTGGAGCCTTTAATGCCGTTCGCTTTGCATTGGAAAATAGAAGACCTATTTTTACACCAAGACCAACGATTTTAGATAGTATAAGTGAAGGAAATATTAAGCTCATTGCATGCAGAGAGGCATACGAACTCCCAAAAAATAATTTATATGAGTTTATTGATGAGAAAATTAAAAATTGGTCTATAAATAAAGAAAGGTTTTTACCTATAACTAAGGATAAAAATTACATAGCTTCTTTTAGTCAAGAAGATAAAATTCTTTGGTTTTTAACCGAACTAAAAAAAGCCCAGTCTATTAAAAATATATTGAAAGAAAAAAGAGAATCTGATTATGATAAATGGTTTAACGAATTTCAGTCTTATGTTACTTCATCACAAGATGCTCAAAATAAAGAATTTTTTGAAGATTTCTTGAGGAAATTTCACAATAAAAGGTTTTTTTTAAAAAGTAAACAAAAGCTATCTAACTTGTTGCACCAATTTATAAATGAGCGTATAGAAAAGATTGCTGTCCAAAAATTTATCAATGATAATTTCAAATAGTTATGAAATTTTTTTCATGTATTTTATTTGACTTTGAAGGAGTATTATTTGATCCTCATAGAATTATAAGAGAAGCTTATAATGCTGCCTTTAATAAATGTCATGAAAATACCCCATCAACTGCTTTTCTAAACGAATGTTTAACATTTTCACCTTACACTGTAATTAAAAAACTTCAATTAAAAAATCCATCAATAGTTCTAAAGGAATATGAGAAAATTTACTTACAATTAGCTAAAATACCTAACTATGTTGTACTGTATGAAAATGTATTGTTAACATTAAAAACACTTAAGCGAAGAGGGGTGAAAATAGGAGTTGTGACTTCTCAAAAGAAAGAGCGATTTGTTGCTATAGCTACACAAGCTAATATCTTGCCGTTACTTAATGTTACAATAACTCCGAGTGAATGTGGGTTGTTTAGGATGAAACCTAAGCCTTTCGGGATAGAAATGGCACTTAGAAAGGTTGGGGAACATGCTGCTAATTCCGCATTTGTAGGAGATTCGCCAGAAGATATGATTGCTGCAAAGAAAGCAAATGTTTTTAGTATAGGTGCGTTATGGGGATTGCATCCTGAATCTGCTTTATTAGCTATGAAGCCAGACTATTTATGTAGAAAGATCGAAGACATCTTGCAGATAGAAATTTGAGCTATCTATTTAGCTAAAAATTGAGAAAGTTAAGATAGAATAAGGGAATGACTCAGAAACAATTAGCCTAAAATTCTGGATTTGTTTTCAAAATTTATATTTCTGAGATTAATAGTGGAAAGTATATTTATTCTAAGGAGTGGCTAAGAAAGATTATAAAGGTTTTAAGTGTACTATTTATTAAGTTATATGACCATTTTTATTACTTTTATTCAAAATTATAGATAGAACTGTATCAATGTGATGAAGCATTTGAAAAAGTTTTATTATTATTTTATTGTACGATCGAAATTAGTAGTTACTACAACAGAAACAAAATATTTTGAATTTTTGAAAGATATGAGATACATCGAATATGTAGGTGAGGGCGAAGAACAGATTGTTAAAATTACACCCCTCGGTTTAAATTTCTTATCCTATGTTAAAGAACTATACCGAACAACATATAGAGATAGACCGGGGATGAAGTTTTAATTAAAATATCTTTTATTATAATTCTTTTATATAAAAAAGAGTAAAATTTCAAGAGTTGGAAATAAAAAAGGTAAAAACATGGGCATATTTAAATTTTTTAAAATGAATATGATGAAAATAAAGAAAGATGTTA
>JAHLWJ010000663.1 GCA_019057975.1 Promethearchaeota archaeon
TGGATGCGTATGGACCAAACAAAGAATTCATACCATTAAGGGAAAATATCGAGTCCAATTTATATCCAAATAGTACTATAACAATAATTGCACATGCTGATTGATGAGCTGATAATATGAAAGAAAGATTAGATTACGGTACTTTTAGAAGGACAATTATGAAGAAATACGGAAAAGAGAATGAAACTTTTGCACATTATTTTAAATTTAAAAGGGGCAAATAAAAGAATGAATGATATCTTTTAAAGAAATTATAGTAAAAGATTGACAATAGGATTGCGTCCTATTTACCCTTATAGTTTTTAAAACTACTAAAAGTATTAAAATGTTATATTTTGACGAAAGAAACCTTAAACAAGTTTTTAATCGATATTATAGAAAATAGTAGTGATGAAAAAAAGAGATACGACTCATTAGAAGCACTACAAAAGAATTTTTATAATTTGGCTAAATATTTTACCTTTTTAGAAAATTTATTAATCTCAGATTTAAATCCGAAAATCCGTATAAAAGCAGCAGAGCTTCTAGTTCATTACTTTTTACCAAAATCATTAAATCCAATTAAATGGGCATTACAAAATGATAATTCTATAGAATGCGTAATAAAATATACAGAAATAATAAAAGAATATAATGAAAAATTTTTATTTCAAATTTTAATCTCTGAAATTGAACAATATTTTAATAAATATAAGCAATTTCATTCAAAGCTAGAAAATTTTGTATTTTATAATCAAGATTTAGATGATTTGATTGAAATTTTGTTGAATTATAAAATATTGAATAAAATGATAACTATTTTTCCAAATCTAAAGAAAGAGAACAATTTTGTTAAAATTTACGGAGGAAAAATCAGACACCTTGAGTTAACAAATAAAAATATAAAGAAAATCATAGATATTGAAGGGTTAGATTTACTAACAAACCTAGAGGATTTAAATCTAAGTTATAATGATATCTCTGAAATTATTGGGCTTAATAATTTAACAAAATTACAGAATTTAAATTTGTCCCATAATAAGATCTCAAAAATTGAAAATCTTGAAAATCTTACTGAGTTACACTCACTTAATTTAGGTTTTAATAAAATTGAAAAATTAACAGGCATAAAAGATATGAAAAAGTTAATAAACCTGAACCTTATGCATAATAAGATTAAAAATTTCGATGATTTAACTCAATTGCAATCATTGGAGACAATTAATTTATCAAAAAATTTAATTTACAAGATAAACGGTTTGGATAACTTAATGAAATTAAAAGCTCTTGATTTAACTTTTAATAATATAAAAGATATAAGTAAACCCGACAAATATAAAAATAAAATCAAACTCTTACTCTATGGAAATCCCTTTAACACATACGATCCAGGCTTATAAAAAAATTTTTGTTAGAATTTATTATTCCCACCATTTAGTAATATAAGTAATTTAACTCAAGGTTTATATTTAGAAAAAGTATATTTTAATTTAGTAGAGCCATTAAATAAACTTGAATTTAAAATGAATTCATTCAAAAAGCGGGATTATTACGAGGTACTTGGCATTGATCGAAATGCTTCTAAAACCCAGATAAAATTAGCATATCGACGATTGGCAAAAAAGTATCATCCTGATAAGAATAAAAAGGATCTCAACGCAAAAGAAAAATTTATTGAGATTCATGAAGCATATAAAATCCTGAATGATCCAAAACGAAGAAGTCAATATGACCATATAGGTTTGTCCGAACCATTTTTTGGAAAAGATTTTGAATCGATTCTCTCAACACCAGATTTTAATGATTATGATTTTGGAAACAATTTTGTGTACACGGTTCTAAAATATTTTAGACGCAAGTAAATATCTTGGTAGTTTTTAGTTTTAAATTAATCGTGTTATTTTTTTCTTCTTTTCGTAAAAATTGTTTTAAAAAATAGTTTTAAAAATAATAATTAATTTTCATTGAATTTATTAATTCTAAGGCCTTTGTTCTTTAATTCTTGAAGAACAAACTCAATCACTTTAGTTATTCCCTCCTCTTTAATTTCGCTTAATTTAGGTAGGTTTTTGAAAGTATTAAGATCATTTAAATTCATTCGTTGCTTAGGAATGATATCTTGGACTGAAATAATCAAATCTGGTACAACATCAAGATGTTTATAAATTACACTTGCACAAGCTGTATTACATCCGTTAATAACAATAATAAAGGAATGCTTGAGATGATTTTTTGTAATTTCAACTAATTGTTCTTTTTCTAATAATATGTTTTTAAGAAAAATAGTGGAGCATGTCATTGAACTAATAGAAGCTATTTTACTTTTCTCTGCCAAGTGTATTGCAACCTGTCGTGCTAACTCACCATGATATTCTGAACCTGAGCATGGTATTAAGACAATGTTTTTTTCGTTGATATCTTTTTCACTCAAATTAAATCAAACCTTTTGCCTTCAATAAGTCTGGGAGTTTTTTCTTCAAAGCAAATGATGTTGTAACGATTTCTTTTCCATCAATAACTACACTATTACCATGCAAATTCAATCTTCTTGCTTCTTCAGAATC
>JAHLWJ010000664.1 GCA_019057975.1 Promethearchaeota archaeon
GCCTATGTAGGAATAAAAAAGTAAAATATCAAGTTAACTTAATGAAATTTATCAACGATTAGAATAGAAGAAACAAATCTAGGTGACCAAGATGAAGAATAGCATTAAGAAATTAAATGTAATCTGAGAACATTGCCTCAATTCGTGTTCTACGATTAATAGATTAATATAGAAAAAAAGAAATTTTAGGAATGGTTTTAAAAATTTAATAATATAATATAAATAAAAGAAATTTTGAAATGGGAATTTTTGCATTTGGGAAAATACCGGCTGAAAGTGTAGTAAGTATAAATCCCCTTAACCTTACAGTAGAAGGAATAGAGAAAATATCTCCAGAAGAAATAGAATTAATTAACCGTAATGAGCAATTTTTCAATGATATTTCAAATTTATCCAATGATGACGAATGGTGGTTCTGGAAATTACTAGACGGAGAAAATAAGTTAGCTGAATTAATTGAATATCTAAATTTTCGTTTTAAAACAAAATTAGATGAAAAACAAATCGGAATCTATCTAAATTGTTTTAAAAAGATTTATGACAATAATTGGTGGAGTTCATTAAGGGAAAATATTGGACGATTATTACCAAAAAATCCAATAATATTTTTTGATGGCTCTTTAGTTATTTTCAGATTGGCAGAATGTTTATATATTATAAATAATAAGATTGGATTAACATCAAATATAATTAATCGTTTAAGAAATCCCAAAGAATTCGAATCTATAAGATTCGAGTTAGAAGTTTTATCATCTTTTTTTCAAGCAAGTCTAGATATTAATCCATATCCTGAGTTAACTTCAAATAGGGTGCTTGAAGGTGTATTAAAAGGAGGAGAAGAAAAGATATATTATGAAGCGACAACAAGGAGTATATCAAAGTCAAACTTAGGAAAAGCTAGAAATATTCAAGTCTCAATTTATAAATGGTTAAGTAAGCGAATCTCTCGTAGTATTAAAGGTCATATCATTATACATTCAAATTTTAAAAAATTAACAAAAATAAAGGATAGATTATTAAACATTTTCCAAAAAGCAATAACTTCTGGAGAATTTTTTAGCTTTCCGTTTGTAATTCAAGAAGAAGACTATAATATATACTTAACAAAAGGAAATCCCCCAATCGATTTTGTAATAATTGATACAATAGAACCAACATTAGAAAATTCATTAACTACATGGATTTCCAATTCTATATTTGGAGGTAAAACAAAACAATTTTCTAATGAAAAATTTAATGTTCTTATCGCTGATCCAAGTTCTTTATGGGATCCTAATTTATTTGAACAGGTTATAGAAGAGATAAAGAGACAATTAAGAATAAGAATTAAGAATAATATCAATATTAATAAAATATCATCAATAATTTTTTACACTATTAGATATTTTCCAGGAGGAGTAAAACATATACCATGCATATTTTTCTTGAAAAAATTAGACCCTAATTATGAAGAAAAGGTTATTCTTATGAGAAATGCATTGGAAAAATATCCTGATTGGATCTAATAAAACAAATAATTTGATGATTAAATGAATGCAACTAATGAATTTATTGAAAAAATAAAGAATATTTGAAATATTTCGGATGAAAGGGTAATTTTAAGGAGAGATATTGTTCGCTATGAAGCAAAATTAGACTGGAATGCTGGTTTAGAAAGTTTGGTAATTTGTTATCAAAATATTATTTCTGAATTCTCAATAATACATGAATTGGGGCATATTTATTTTGCAAAAAAAATAGTTAGATGTGAAAGTCAAGTAATAAGTAAAATTTTATAAATAATAATTATTAAAATCCAAAGACATAATTTATCATTAGAAAGTGAATTATATAATACAAATATTAACCTAAGAAGTAGTTTTATGTCAATAAGACAAATTTTCCTAAATCGTGATGAAGGAGAAGAAGCATTAGAAGTAATTAAACACTATATTAATCACGAGAAAGTATATCCCAGACATTATCATGATTTTTTTTTACAATGGAGTCTTATTAACCCTTTATATAATGCATGCAGTAAGAACAAAAAGGAAGTATGTCGAGTTATAGATTTTGGAAAAAAGATTGGAAATCTATGGGATGATAATATAGAATCTTTATCGAGAGAATTAGTGGCTCTTGAATGTGTAGGGGAGGGGAGAAACGGTGCACAACCCAATAAGTATGTGAGATTAGCAACCCTCTATTTGAGAAAGGAATTTCAACTTAATTCTAATATATGCTCTCATTGCAAAAAAAAAGATTATTGTAAGCAAGATGGGAATAATAATTTTCATAAATTGGATGCAATAATGAGGATACTTTACCAGATTAGATGCAATTTATTTCATGGTGATAAACCTGAACTAATAGGATCTCAAGGAGTACGAAATAAAAAATTGGTTCGTATTGGCAAAGAGATTTTAACTCACATTTTGCAACAACTTGCCCAAGATTTAGAATTTAATACTAAAAACCATTGAGAATTTCATCTAGTCTACTGCACATTTGTCCACAAAATTGGCAACCCATATAATTTACATATTGTTCTATTTGATTAA
>JAHLWJ010000665.1 GCA_019057975.1 Promethearchaeota archaeon
ACTCTGTTATTTGTTTGTTAGCAGTTTTTTGGGTACTTTCAATTGACTTCACTAATTAACCCATTTTATCCCAATTAAGTTTAAAACCGTATTCGGCAATAGAAAGCGTATCAATTACATTTTTTAAAACAGAGTTAATATAACAATAACATCCGAAATTTTTCCAATTTTTTAACTTTCGTATAATGTTACAACGATACAAAGGATTTTTCGTGTCACGTTAACGAGACTTGCTACTTTAAAAAACGTAAGGTTCGATCCCCAGCTCAAAAAAAAATCGCTCATTATTTTTCACTTCCTCTTATTGTTTATTTCCTTTAGAAGCTTGTTTACTACTTCAAGCTCTTTATCGTATTTCGCTATTAATTTCTCTAAGTTTTTCCAATTTATTTGATTTAGACAAAAGGGACATATATTCCTTTCAATATGCTCTAATTCGATTTGAATTTGAGGGACGGATTTGTCTGTATAACCTTTCTTTAACATCGGTAATATTTCTAATATAGCTATAGAACTTTCGAGTCTATTCATTTCTCTTGCGATTAATGGATGGTTTACATTCTTACAAAGATGTAATTGTGATAGGAGCCACTCATAAACTTGATTTAATAGAACTGGTATTGCTTAGACCAGGAAGATTTGATAAAATAATTCATTTTCCACTTCCAGATTACAATAGTAGAATTATGATTTTTGAGATTCATACTCGCAATTTAGAACTAGATATTGATGTTTCTTTAGAAGACATTGCTAAGTAGTCAGAAAACTTTACAGGAGCAGATATTAAAGGCGTTTGTCAACTAGCGACTCTAAACGCTGTTAAAAGAAATATTCCTGAAATGAACGTTAAGCCTGAAGAAATTTCAGATGATTTAGTTTACAATTTTAAAATAAATAAACAAGATTTCCTGAAAGGCATTGAGGAAATCAGAGAAAGACCTAGAAATTCTTCATAATATCTATTTTTCCATTTATATCTAAATTTTTTAATTGTGGTTAATTGGTATTATTTATGTCTATTGCGATTATCCAACAGACTATTCAAGAAAATTATGAGGTAAAAAGCAATTTAGAGAAAAGTTGGCTAGATTTCATAAATCAAGATACTTATTTAATTTCTGAAGAAAAAATAAGATTTTTTGATGAATTAAATCAAATAGCTCAATTTCCTCGTGTATCTTTTTTTAATTTCAAAGTAAAAAAAGTTATTAAACAATTTAAAAAAGGATTAAACGCCTTAAAACAAGAATTCAATAGCTATAATGATCAATTTATAAAAAAACGGTTAGAAGAATATACTTCTTTTTTTAACGGAAAGGATGATGGATTGACATATCCCTTAGATGAGGATCAAAGATTAGCTGTAATTAAGGATGATAAACATAATCTTGTTATTGCTGGAGCGGGTTCTGGAAAGACAAGTGTAATATCTTCTAGAATTGCTTATTTAGTTAGACGAAAGGATAAGGTTGATAAAGATAGAATTTTAGCTCTTGCTTTTACTAAAGTAGCTGCCGATGAGATGAAGGAACGGTTAAAAAAGAATTATGGCATTGAAATTGATATATCAACTTTTCATGCTTTAGGAAGAAGCATAATAGAAGAGGAACTAGGTCATAAACCAAAACTGATTTTTGATGGAAATGAAAAAAAAGTATATGAACTCATCAAAGAACTATTTATGGATGTCCTTAAGGAAGATAAATATCAAAAGATACTCATTGAATATTTAGCATATCATTCAGAGCAAGAAATTGAACAAGAATCATTTGAAGATAAAGAAGAATATTATAAATATATGAGAAATAAAAATTATTCAACTCTGAATGATATTTCTGTAAAATCAATATCTGAAAGGGACATTGGAAACTTTCTTTTCTTACATGGTATCCAATTTGAATATGAACCACTAGTAGAATGGGTTGATAAGAGCGAAGAGGATAAGGAATACCATCCTGATTTTTATCTTCCTGACTATGACATATATATTGAACATTGGGGATTGAATAAGAGTAATCAAGTTCCAGAATGGTTTACGAAAACTACAGAAGAATATTTAGAACTAAGAGAATGGAAATTAGAGCAATTTGAGAATCACAATAAAAATCTTATAGAAACATGGGATTATGAACGTTCATCTGATGAATTAATTCCAAAATTAAAGGAAAAATTAAGAAAGACAATTTCAAATATAGAATTTATTCCCTTAACCTATAATGAATTAGTTGAAAAAACCTTTGCCTTTAAGGATAAACGAAATGAAGTTATTAATCTTGTTGGCAATTTTATAAAAATATCAAAATGTAATTTTTTTACTGTACAGGATATACATGAACGAATTAATTCGAAGAAATATTCAAAAAAGCAGAAGTTGTTTGGAGAATTAGCGCTTGAAGTTTACAAGAGGTATCAAGATTACTTAGAAAAGGAAAATCGAATTGATTTCAATGACATGATTAACCTAGCTGTTGGTTTAGCAAAAAAGGTTCCTGAAAAATATTTTAATAAATATGACCATGTTCTAGTAGATGAATTTCAAG
>JAHLWJ010000666.1 GCA_019057975.1 Promethearchaeota archaeon
CGAATAGAGAATTTTCAAGTCTTTGAGGATTTTTTCCATCGAGTCCTGGAGTAAAGGATAATTTCATTTCTCCGTAAGGCATAGTAATGTGAAAAGTATTTCCCTCTTGATTTAAATTAAATAAGTAGGTATTTAAATTTTAATTTTTTATTTTGAGTCTTACATAAATCTTTTTTTCAGTAAAGAACGAATTGGATAGAAACTTGCGCATAAAAAAATTTTAATTTATTTGATAGAAGTGTTCTTCAAATTCAGGCTTTCCCTTATATTTTCCTAAGAATAGCAGTGGAGCCATTTTTATATTTTTAAACATATAAGATGGCGCTCGAATCCCTGCTTTTCTCAGCGCTTCTTGTATGCCGTCGACTTCAGGAGGGCATCCTTTAATCGCTATAAGCTCGTTGATGTCTGGATGGTCTTTATTTTTATTGTATTGGCATTGTCCAAGCAAAATTGTTTTGTTCATTCCCGGAGATGGTTCCATTATTTTCCCAGTTAAAATTTCTACGTTATCAAAATCTTTACCTTTCCACGCTTCTTTAATTGCCATCAAAATAACGCCATTAAAAAAGCTACAATATGTACACATTGTTTCGTCGTATCTGCGATAACTTATCCCCCCAATACCTGCTTTGGCATAAGATAGAGGTAAAGTATTGTTATTTTTATATATGAATTCCCATCCGTGAGGAACGGCAAGATCTTCTATGGTTTCTCCTTTAATTTCAATGTCAGATAAATCAATAGGGCGATTTCTATCCTTAGCCGCTTGAACCAAGTGAGGGACGGCTATAGGATCAATGCCTAATAAACTCGAACCAACTAAATCTGCTGAAAGAATGTTAGTTGATGCGATTAAAATGTCACTTCTGTGGGCTTTACCGTCAAATGTTGGGCCTCTCTCAAGCGTATAAACCCCATCAATGATTGTAAGGCTAGATGGTGCTTTGTTCGCTAGTTTAGACACGTTATAATGAAGAGTAAATTTAGGATCGTCACCGTGGAACTTTTTACGCGACGGAATATTAATCAAACCTTTCAAATTTTTTAATCCTAAACTGACAACACATTGAGCGTGTGTTTTGAGGACTGGGACATTTATTAAAAAATCTGATTGAAGCATATCTGAATTCATTTTTGCAGATACACCTTCAGCTAGCTCTACTTTTTCGAAAGGGCGCTCAAAAATATCGTATACTTTAACGCCATATCGTTCCTTGAAAATATTATATCCAAGCTTTTCGAAAGCATCTTTAGATGTTTCCCTATCTTTAGGATCTTCTGTAATTACTCCTTCTCCGATGGTAATGTCATTGACACCATGTTCTTTTAGTAAAATTAAAATCTCTTCCATTACACTCGAAGTTGTTAACATGCCCCACTTCGGAAAATCACAGTGCCTATTCCAATAGACTAAATTGGGCTTTATGAAGACTTTCGCGCTAGGGTCAAGATTTTCAAACCCATTAGCAAGTTCAACGGCTTTTCGAACAGATTCTGATCCTTTTTCGTATTTAACAATAGAAACTATCGATTTACTCATGTAATTATACCTTTTCTTTTATTATAAATTATTAGTGAATTGAATATTAAATATTTTAAAAATTAATTTGTTTTAGAAATAATTCTAAAAAGAATTTTAACTTTATTTTCTTACTTTCTTTTCCCAATCCTCTCTTAGGATAGCCATTATTATTTCGTTGTAATACTTGCCATTATGATATCTAGCTTGCCGTTTTCTTCCTTCTTCGACAAACCCTACTTTTAGATAAGATTTATAAGCACGAATATTAAACTCGTAAACGGTTAATTCGATTCTATTTACATTTAAAGTTTTAAAGCCATACTCTACGAGCATTTCCATTGCCTCTGTTCCATATCCTTTACCTTGATATTCTTTCTCTCCGATCAAAATACCACAAGAACATGCTCTATTTTTGCTGTTTATGTTTTGAATCGAGCAATTTCCAATAATTTTTTCGTTTTGTTCATGAATTAAAATTGAGAAAAAAACATCATTCTCTCTACTTTTAAGGTTATCGAACCATTCTTCTTCCATGTCTCTGGTTAGTGGTTTATACATCACTAAGTATTGCGTAATTTCTGGATCGTTAAACCATTTTAGAAAAACATCGATATGTTTTCTTTCAAGAGGTGCTAATATTACTCTCGTTCCATTCATCATAAGTAATAGAATTCAGACAAGGATTAAAAGATTAACGAAAAAAAGCAGTTTTGCCAAAAATAAAATAAGAGATTAGAAATAGATGCCCTTCTTTCGAGCGAAATATTTAACTAATTCAAAGGAAACAATACAGATTAGCGAAATTAAAAAACAAATTAGCCAGTCCAGGGCTGTGAGATACATAAACATAAAGTTTAATCCTACCGAAGCAAGGGCAACCTGAACTCCAGGGACATACATTAGCACAAGGAATAAACCAAATAACAAGCCAATTAATATGTACATAAATTTAGTGCTATCTTCTTTTATGCTCCTTATCAAAGATTTATTCGGTCTTCTTATTTGAAACACCA